>SCTU01000016.1 GCA_004297315.1 Dehalococcoidia bacterium
GACACCGCGCGCCTCCTCCACCGCGACGACGGCGCGGAGTCGTACTCGCTGCTCGACGTGAACCGCTCTGGCTCGCCGCTGATGGAACTGGTGACGAAGCCAGACATGCACTCGGGGGCCGAGGCGGCCGCGTTCCTGCGCAAGCTGCGCCAGATCATGCGCTACCTCGGCATTGCTGACGCGGACATGGAGAAGGGCGGCATGCGCGCGGACGCGAACGTCTCGATCCGGCCGCGCGGGCAAGAGACGCTCGGCCGCAAGGTCGAGGTGAAGAACATGAATTCGTTCCGCGCCGTGCAGCGGGCGATCGAGTTCGAGATCGAGCGCCAGTCGCGCCTGGCGGACGCGGGCGAGCGGATCAAGCAGGAGACGCGCGGCTACATAGACGCGACCGGCGAGACGGTGTCGCAGCGCTCCAAGGAAGAGGCGAACGACTACCGCTACTTCCCCGAGCCCGACCTCCCGCCAATGGTCGTCGAGCCCGAAACGGTCGACGCGCTGCGTGCCCGCCTGCCGGAACTGCCGGACGCCCGGCGCGGGCGCTTCGAGCGCGAGTACGGGCTGAGCCCAGACGAAGCCCGGACGCTGACCGAGTCACGCGAGGCCGCGGACACCTACGAGGAGGCGGTGCGCCTGGCCGGTGCGCCGCTGGCGCGGCCGGTGGCGCTCTGGTTCATCGGCGAGGTCGCCAGGCGGTTGAACACGCTGGGACACGCGGACGCGGAACTCGCGGATACGAAGGTGGGCCCAGCGCATATCGCCGAACTCGCGCGCCTCGTCGCCGACGGCGCCGTGACCGGGAGCACCGCGAAGGACATCCTGGACGCGGCGTTCGAGACGGGCGAGATGCCTGCCGCGATCATGGACGCCCGCGGCCTGCGGGTTGTGCGCGACGAAGGCGCGGTCGAGGCCGTCGTGCGGGCCGCCATCGAAGCCAACCCGAAGGCGGTCGCCGACTTCCGGGCCGGGAAGCAGGCCGCGGTCGGGTTCTTGGTCGGCCAGGTGATGCGCGAGATGAAGGGGCGGGCGGACGCCGCGGGTGTGGCTGAGATCGTCCACCGACTGTTGGACGTGCCCGCGTGATTCATTATTTGACGCCCTGCCCTGTTGACTGTTTACTGGTTGCGGGCGGGCTGCGAGCGAGGGCCGCGTGAGTCGCGACAACCTGAGCAAGTGGCTCTACGTGGGGCTACACGTCAAACGTTGGCTTGCCCTCCTCGTCATCGCGGTGGCGATGATGGGGCTCGGTTTCGCGTACCTCCTGCGCGAGGCCTACGTCTCCTACACCTTTCCGGCCTGGATGTACTACGCGACGCTGCAGTTCATCCCCCGCTGGCTCCGCGGGGTGATGTTCGTCATCATCGCCGGTTCCACGACCGTCATCGCCGGTTGGAAACTGAACCAGTCGCTGGCCGCGGCGCTGCTTCCGGGCAGCCCGCGCACCGCCGACCTGGTCGACCTCGTCTACCGCAGCCGGACGCGCGACCGCGGGCCGAAGATCGTCGCCATCGGCGGCGGGACCGGGCTTTCGAATCTGTTGCGCGGGCTGAAGGAGTACTCCTCCAACCTCACGGCGGTGGTGACCGTCGCCGACGATGGCGGCTCGTCCGGCCGTCTGCGGCGTGACATGAACGTGATCCCGCCGGGCGACATCCGCAACTGCATCGCGGCGCTCGCCGACGCCGAGCCGCTGGTCACCCAACTCTTCCAGTACCGCTTCGACGAGCATTCCGGCGACGGGATGGCCGGGCACTCGTTCGGCAACCTCTTCATCGCCGCCATGGCCGAGGTCACGGGCAGCATGGAGACGGGGATCGCCGAGACCTCGCGCGTGCTCGCGGTGCGCGGGGCGATTGCGCCCTCCTCGCTCGCCGACGTGCGGCTCTGCGCGCGTTTTGCCGACGGAGCCGTGGTCACCGGCGAGTCGAACATCCCCGAGAGGGGTGTGCCCCCGACCGAGGTCTGGATCGAGCCGCGCGAGGCGCTCGCCCATCCGGCGGCGGTGGCCGCCATCCGCCAAGCCGACCTGATCGTGATCGGCCCAGGCAGCCTCTACACCTCCGTCCTGCCGAACCTCTTGGTGCGGGAGATCGGACGTGCGGTACTGGAGTCCGGGGCGCACAAGATTTACATCGCGAACGTCGCCACGCAGCACGGGGAGACCGACGGCTACAGCGCTGCCGAGCACTACGCGGCGATCCGCCGCCACCTGGGCGAGGGCGTGGTCGACATGATCCTGGCGAACAGCAACCTGCCTGCCGAGCCGCTGCCCGCGGCCTGGCAGTCCGAGCCCGTCCTCGCGCCCGGTGACGCCGACTACGGCGGGGCGCGACTGGTGCTCGCTGACCTCGTCGACCGGGAGAAGCGCTACCGCCACGACACCCAAGCGCTGGCCGCCGCCATCATGCGTGCCTACTTCGAGCGCGACCTCCGCGGCCGGGCGCCGCTGGCATACAGCCGAGGCTAGCCCCGCCCGCTTGCCGCCGAGGATGGCGGGCCGTAGCCTTTGACGCCTATGGAACTTCGCTCTTTCCTCGCCGTTGCCACCATTCTCATTTCGTCGCTGCTGATCGTGCTCACGCTCATGCAGGTCCGCGGGACGGGGTTCGGCGCGGCGCTGGGCGGACAGGACTACTCCTTCCGCACCCGGCGCGGCGTCCAGCGGACGCTGCACCGCCTGACGATCGCCGTCGCCGTCGTGTTCGTGGCGATCGCCGCATGGAGCGTGGCGGCGTCCTGAGCCGTCCCGACCGCTGATGCGCCCCGCGCGCGTCCTCCGCCGTCTGCTGCTTCCGACGCTGCTTGCGGGCGGCCTCGCCGTCACCGGCGCCGTCGTGCTGACGGGCGGGCGCTCGGGACCGTCCGGCGGCCGCCTCGTCGAGGCCGTGATCGGCGAGGTCAGGCGCACTAGCCCGCTCTCCACGCTCACTACCGAGGCCGAAGGCGACGTCGTGGCGCTCGTCTTCGCGGGGCTGATGCGCCCGGGCCCGGACGGGACGCCCGAGGCCGACCTGGCAGAGTCGTGGGAGGTAACGCCGGACGGCCTTACTTACACCTTCCACCTGCGCCCGGGACTGACCTGGCACGACGGAGTCGCGCTGACCGCCTCGGACGTCGCGTTCACCATTGCGCAGGTGCAGGCGGGCGACTTCAGCGGGCCGCCGGCGATGTCGGCCGCCTGGGCGGGCGTGCGGGTGTTCGTCGCGGACCCGCGCACCGTGCTCTTCCACCTCGTCGAACCGTCCGCGGAATTCCTCTCGCGCGCTTCGATCGGCCTCGTGCCGGGCCACGTGGCGGACCAGATGGCCGGCCGTGGCTTCGACATCCCTGCCTTCGAGCGGAAGCCGGTCGGAGCGGGGCCGTACCGCGTGCGCTCCATCGAGGACGGCCGCGTGCGTCTCGAGCGCTTCGAGCGCTACGCACAGGGGCGGCCGCAAATCGGACGGATCGAACTGCGGCTGGCGCGTGACGCCTCGGAACAGGCGCGCCTGTTGGCGGACCGCAAGGCCGACTCCGCGCTACTGGGCGAGACGCCGGCTGAGGGCGAGGCGCGCGTGGCCACGCGAGGTAACCTGCGGGCGACGCTGCTGACGCGCAGTGCCTTCACCCTGCTGTACTTCAACCTCCATCTGTCACCGCTCGACGACGAGGCCACGCGCCGCGCCCTGGCCGCCGCGCTGGACCGCCCTGCCCTCGTCGACACCGCCGGGCGAGGCCTACCCGGTGCGACGCCGTTCGTGCCCGGGACATGGGCCGAGATGCCGGCGACGGACGTCGCGGCTGACCCCGACGCGATGCTGGAAGGCGCCGGCTGGCAAATGGAGCGTGACGGCCTGCGGCGCAAGGACGGCCGTGTGCTGGCCGTCGAGATCGCGACGAACGACGACCCGACGCGGCGCGCGCTGGCCAACGCCATCGCGCAGCAGTGGGCCCGGCACGGCGTGCTGGCGGAGGTGACGGCATTGCCGGCTGGTGTCCTGGTGCAGGAACGGCTGCGGCGGGGCGCGTACCAGGCCGCCCTCTACGGCTGGGACGCCGGGCTCGACCCCGACCCCTATCCGGGCTGGCACACGACGCAGGCGGGCGGCACGGGCGCCAACATGGCCGGCTTCCAGGACCGCGAGGCGGACCTGCTCATGGAGGCGGCGCGGACCACGCTGGACACCCGCGAGCGCCGCGACCTCTACGCGCTCTTTGCCGCGCGCTTCACCGGACAAGCCGCGAGCGCCGTGCTCTACTACCCGCAACGGCCCTACGTGCTTCCGGAGCGCCTGCGGGGGCTCGTCCCCGGCGTGCTCTTCACGCCAGGCAGCCGGTTCCGCGACGTCCACCTCTGGCGTCTCGAGTAGGAGGAAGGCGCGTGCGGATCGTCTTCTTCGGCTCTCCGGACTACGCCGTGCCCTCGCTGCGCGCCTGCCTCGCGCTGCCCGACGCCGAGGTTGTGGCCGTGGTGACGCAGCCGGACCGGCCGCGGGGGCGCTCCGGTGCCGCCCTGCCCACGCCGGTCAAGGCACTCGCGGTCGAGGCTGGGATACGCACGGTCCTCCAACCGGAGCGGATCCGCCGGGACACCGCGGAGGTGATCGCAGGCTTCCGCCCAGATGTCGGCGTCGTCGCCGCGTCCGGGCACATCCTACCCACCTACCTGCTGGCGCTCTTCCCGCGCCGGGTCCTGAACGTGCACGCTTCGCTACTGCCGCGGCACCGCGGCGCATCCGCCGTCGCGAGCGCGATCCTCGCCGGAGACGCCGAGACCGGCGCCTCGATCATGGAGGTGGTGCGGGAAGTCGATGCCGGCCCCGTCGTTGCGCAGACACGAGTGCCGATCGGCCCGCTCGACACGACCGGCGCGCTGACCACCCGCATCGCGGAGGCCGGCGCTGAATTGCTGGCCGACGTCCTGCCGCGTTGGGCCGCCGGGGAACTGACCTCGACTCCGCAAGACGCCTCGCTCGCCACCTTCGCCCCAAAACTCTCGAAGGAGGACGGGCGCATCGACTGGTCACGCCCCGCGGCAGAGATCGACCGCGCGGTCCGCGCCTTCCAGCCGTGGCCCACGGCCTTCACGACCTACGGGGGAGCGCCGCTGACCGTACATGCCAGCTGGCCGCTCGAAGGCGATCTCGATGCCCCGCCAGGCACCGTGTTCGCCGGAGACGGCCGGCCGCTCACGCCGCTGCTGCCCGGCCGTGCGGCGCGCGCCGTCGTGTCCTGCGGTGAGGGATCGATCGCCCTGCTTGAGGTACAGCGGCCGGGGAAGCGCGCCACGTCGATTGAGGCGTACCTGAACGGCGACCGCGCCTTCATCGGCTCACACCTCGGCGCGTAGGATTGATCTGATGCGCCACCTCCTCGACCTCACGAAGGAAGAACTCGCTGCGTGGCTCGCCGGACGCGGCGAGCCGGGCTACCGCACGCAGCAGGTTGCGCGCTGGGCGCTTCAGCGTGGCGTGACCACGTTCGAGGCGATGACGGACCTCCCAGCAGGGCTGCGGACGGCCCTGGCCGCGGAGTTCACGCTCGCGGCCCTTCCCGTGCTCGCCACGCGCGTCGCGGACGACGGAGACACGACGAAGGTGCTGCTGGACCTCGGGGGTGGCGGACAGGCCGTCGAGGCGGTGCGGATGTCCTATGACCCGGACGAAGACGGCGTGCCCGACCGCACAACGGTCTGCGTCTCGACGCAGGTCGGCTGCGCGATGGGGTGCGCCTTCTGCGCGACGGGCCAGCAGGGGTTCACGCGCAACCTCCACCCGTCCGAAATCCTCGCCCAGGTGCTGCACTTCACGCGCGACCGCCGCGTCACGAACGTGGTCTTCATGGGAATGGGCGAGCCGCTCGCGAACTACGCGGCCACTCTGCGCGCGGTGCGCTGGATGGTCGACCCGGACGGGCTAGACATGCGCCAGCGCGGGATCACGATCTCTACCGTCGGGATCGTGAGCGGGATCCGGCGGCTGGCGGCCGAAGGACTACAAGTCGGTCTGACGGTCTCACTACACGCCCCCGACGACGAGCTCCGTCGCCGCCTGATCCCGACGGCCGGCGGCGTCACTATCGAGGAGTTGGTCGAGGCCGCGCGCTCCTACGTGGAGGCCAGCGGACGGCGCGTCACCTTCGCCTACGCGCTCCTCGAGCATGTGAACGACGAGCCCGAGCAGGCGCGGCGGCTGGCGCAACGGCTCCGCGGTCTGCAAGCACACGTGAACCTTATCCCCTACAACCCCACGGCGGGCGCGGGGCTGCGGCGGCCCAGCCGGGAACGAGTCCGCGCCTTCCAGCGCGAACTTCAGGCTGCCGGCATCAACGCGACTGTCCGCGTGGAACGCGGGCAGGAGATCGCAGCCGCGTGCGGCCAGTTGCGGACGGACGTGGCGCTGGCCGCGGCGCGAAATGACGAGGCCGCCTCGCAGGCGGCCCCAGTCGAATGGCGCGGGTAGACGTCAGTCCTGGCTGCCCTCGACGGCCGGGGCGGTTGTGCGGGAGGCCTGGATGGCCACGACACCCTGATCGGGAGCCGCGTGCAGTTTCAGCCCCGCCGGCACGCGCAGGTCCTTCACCTGGATGTGGTCGCCGACCTCGATCAGGCCCGAGACGGAGACCTCGATGTGCTCGGGGATCGAGTGCGGCAGGCCTTCGACTTCGATGTGGTCGAGTGCGTGGATGAGGATGCCGCCGAACTTGTGCACGGCCGGAGCCTCGCCGGTGATCGTGATTGGGATCGTGGCCTTGATAATCCGCGCGAGGTCCACCTGGTACATGTCGAGGTGGAGGATCTTCCGGCTGACCGGCTCGAGCTCGACGTTGCGGACGACGACCGGGCGGGTCTCCGGCTCGTCCTCGATCTGGACGTTGACCAGGGTGTTCAGCCCGTGGGCGTTCAGGAGGTCGCGCGCGTCGACATACGGCAACTGGACGGCTACGGAGTCCTGCGCACGGCCGTAGACGTTGGCGGGCAAGATGCCCTCGCGGCGGAGCGTGGCCACACGCTTCCCCGTCACGGAACGGCGCTGCACCTGGTAGGTGTCGGTCATGGGAGTGTCCTTGGAACGTGGATGAGAGGGCGGCACCCCGCCCGACGACAACGCTTCAACGTTACGGACGCCCACAGAGAGGGTCAAGCCGCGCCACCGGGCCGCCCGCCCTCTGCCGCACGCGCGCGGGTGGGCGGTCTATACTCGAATGCACCCACCGCACCGGCGCCCGCGGCACGGCGCCACGACGAGGCAGGCACGTCCCCATGGGCGAACCCGACCGCCTCGAACGGGAGATCGAGGAGATCCTCGGGAAGATCGAGAACTTCCCGGGGCCTGAGGCCCGCCGCGCCCGCCGAGCCCTTCCCCGCCCAGTCCAGGACGCCGTCGCGAAGCGCCGTCACGCGGTCGCTCGACAAATCTCCCGGGTCTCGATCTCGCAGGTGATGCTCTTCGCGTTCCTGCTCATCCTCGGTTCCTTCTTCTTCCGCGAGGCCGGTGTGCTGGCGCTCTGGGCGCTGTACGCGGGCATCATCCTGTTCGTGGTCTCGTTCGCGATCATGATGTTCGGGAGCCGTAACAAGCTCTCGAGCCGCCAGGAGACGGTCTGGCGTGGCCGGAGCGTCTCGTACGGCGCGGGCTCCCGGCGGCCCGCGCGCGGGCGCGTCGCAGGCAAGCCCGCGGCTCCCACCCTGCTGGTCCGGCTCCGACGCCGCTGGGCAGGACGCGGGAATCGAAAACGCCCGTAGACACCTCGGTGCGGGCATGACCAAGCGCTCTCACCCCGTCAGGGGTGTGTTTATGTCGTATTCGTGGTGGCCCGCGACCGCGGTGGCCGCCGTCGTCGTGCTCGTCTCGTGCGGCGGGCAGGCGGCCGCGCCTCCGGCAACTGCCTCCGAGGCCGCTGCCACGACGAGCGTGGCACCCGCCACCGGGACGGCCACGACCATCTCCCCCTCGAGGCCCGACGCGGACCGCGTCCTGGCACACCTGAGGGCGCTCGCGGGCGACATCGGTTCTCGCGCCGCGGGCACGGAGGGGGAAAAGCGGGGCGCGGAGTACGTCGCGGCCTCGCTTCGGGACGCCGGTTACACCGTCGCGCTCGAACCGTTCACGTTCGACCTGCGCTATGACCGCTCCGCGGTCCAACTCCCCGATAGCCCGCTGAAGGCATTCGCGCTGACCGGGTCGCCGCAGGCGGAGGGCTCCGGGACACTCGTCATGGCAGGGATGGGGCGGCCCGAGGACTTCGCCCTCCGCGACGTACGGGGGAAGACCGTGGTCGTTGACCGC
>SCTU01000230.1 GCA_004297315.1 Dehalococcoidia bacterium
GTCGCCTTCGGGCGGCTCCACCTTGACGACGTCCGCGCCCAGCAGCGCGAAGAGGCGCGCGGCATAGGCCGCGCCCGGCTCCCGCGAGAGGTCCACCACCCGCACGCCATCGAGCATCGTCTCGTCCCCTCGGCGACCGCGCCTGGTCGCGCGCGGATGATACCCGTGTGGCAAGCGCACTCGGGTGGCGCGCGCTACCCTCGTCGTCGCGGCGGGTCGAGGGGATACGGCATGCTTCGCCGGTCGCCGTTGCGCGCCCTGCCCCCGCTCGTGCTGCTCGCGGCGTTCCTCGCCGGCTGCCGGGGCGCCCCCAAGTCTGGCCCTGAGCCTGTCAGCGGCGACGTCATCGTCTCGGCCGCCTCATCGCTGACCGAGGCGTTCACCGACATCGCGCGGGCGTTCGAGGCGAAGTACCCCGGTGCGAAGGTCAGGTTGAACTTCGCATCTTCGGCAACCCTCGCCACCCAGATCAACGAGGGCGCTCCGGCCGACGTCTTCGCCGCCGCCGACCGGGCGCAGATCGATGCCGTGACGGCGGAGTGGAAGGCCTCCTCAGGCAAGGTGATCGCGCTGAACCGCCTCGTCATCGCGAAGCCGAAGGGCTCCACGGCAGTATCGACCTACGCCGACTTCGCGAAGCCGGGCCTGAAGCTCGTGCTCGCCGCGGACGGCGTGCCGGCCGGGGACTACGCAGCGAGGTCGCTCGACGCGGCTGACCGGGCGGGCGTGTTCGGCGCGAACTTCCGGGCGCGCGTGATGGCAAACGTGAAGAGCCGCGAGCCGAACGTCCGCGCGGTCCTCACGAAGGTGCAACTCGGTGAGGCCGACGCCGCGATCGTCTACAGCACCGACGTCGGCGCCGCGCCCGAGGTCGAGGCCGTGGCGATCCCCGATGCCTACAACGTCGACGCCGAGTACGTCATCGCGCCGCTCCGCAGCGGCAAAAACCCCTCGGGCGGCGCGCTGTTCGTCGCGTTCGTGCTGGGCGCCGAGGGGCGGGCGCTCCTCGAGGCCCGCGGCTTTACGATGCCGCCTCGATGACTTCGCGCCGCCCGTACGCCACCCTCGCCGTCGCGCTCCTCGCGCTCGTCTTTGCGCTCTTCTTCATCCTCCCGTTCGCCGGACTGATCTGGCGTGCCGTGGACGACCCGAGGGCGCGCGAAGCGCTTGGTGACCCCGCCGTGGGCTCTGCGCTCCGTCTCTCGCTCATCACTACCACGGTCTCCGTCACGCTCAGCCTGCTGTTCGGCACGCCTGCCGCCTACCTGCTCGCGCGCCGCCAGATCCCCGGGGGCGCAGTGCTCGACGCCCTGCTCGATCTCCCGATCGTCCTGCCGCCGACCGTCGCCGGCGTCGCGCTGCTCACGGCCTTCGGCCGCCGTGGCCTGCTGGGCGAACCGATCGAGGCGTTGACCGGGCTCTCCCTGCCGTTCACTGCCCTCGCCGTCGTCGTGGCGCAGACCTTCGTCGCCGCGCCGCTCTACGTCCGCGCAGCGCGCGCTGGGTTCGAGGCGGTCGATCCAGAACTCGAGGCGATCGCGCGCACGCTCGGCGCGTCCAGGGCGCACGTCTTCCGGCGGATCACCGTACCGCTGGCGCGCGGGCCGCTGCTCGCCGGGCTGGTGCTGTGCTGGGCGCGCGCCCTCGGTGAACTGGGCGCGACGTTGATCTTTGCCGGCAGTCTCGCCGGGCGGACGCAAACGCTCCCGCTCGCCGTCGTCGCGGCGTTCGAGGGCGGCCCGCTGGGCCTGCCGGGGGCGGTCGCGCTCTCGCTCGTGCTCCTCGCCGCCGCGCTCGCACTCCTCGTCGCACTCCGGCTCGTCGCGAAGCGAGGCCTGGCATGAGCCTCGACGCCGCGTTCGTCCTCCAAGCCGGACGCTTCTCGCTCGATGTCGCCCTCGAAGCCCGCGACGAGATCGTGGTGCTGTTCGGTGCCTCCGGCGCAGGCAAGAGCCTGACCTTGCGCGCGATCGCCGGGCTCGTCCGCCCATCCGGCGGTCGCATCACCCTCGACGGGGACGTGCTGTTCGATGCGGCGCGCGGCATCGACCTGCCCGCAGAGCACCGTCGCGTTGGTTATGTCGTGCAGGAACTCGCCCTGTTCCCGCACCTCCCGGTCTGGGAGAACGTCGCCTTCGCCCTCCCCGGCACCCGCCCCGAGCGTCGCCAGCGCGCCGAGGCGTCGCTCGGGGCCCTCGGGCTCGAGGGCGTCGCCGACCGGGACCCCGGCACGCTCTCCGGTGGCCAGCGGCAGCGCGTCGCGCTCGCGCGCGTCCTCGTGCGCGACGCCCGGCTCCTGCTGCTGGACGAGCCGTTCTCCGCCCTCGACGACTCGATCCGTCGCGCGCTCCGCCTCGAACTGCGACGTCTCCAGCGCGAGCTCGGCCGCGGCGTCATCTTCGTCACGCACGACCTGCGCGAGGCGTACCTGCTCGCCGACCGCCTCGCCGTCCTCGACACCGGCCGCGTCCTGCAGTCCGGCACACCAGACGACGTCTTCTCCCGCCCCAGGTCGAGGCGGGTCGCGGAACTGCTCGGCGTGCGCAACCTCTACCGCGGAATCGTCGTCGCGACCGCGCCCGACAGCATCGAGGTCGAGGTCGGGCCGATGCGCTGGCGTTGCGCGTCGTGGGTCGACGGGATCCGCGTTGGCGACGCCGTCGACGTGGCCGTGCGCTCCGAGCGTGTCGTCTTGCGTCGCGGCGACCGCCCCGCGCTGAACGCCATCGAGGCCGTGATCGAACTCGAAGAGGCGTACGGCTCGAACCACCTCCTGCACATGCAGCCGCTCGCGGGTGGCCCTTTGATCGAGGTCGACCTGCCCGCCCGCCCGTACGAGGTGCTGGACGTGGCGACGCGCAAGCAGTGGCTGCTGGAACTTCCTCCGCCCGACCTGCACGTGATGCCGGCCACGGCGGAACGCGTCGAGGGTTAGCCCGCCTCGCGGACCTCGAGCCGGTCGAAGGCGAAGAAGGCGAACGCGATCCAGAGCGACTGCGCGACCGCCAGGTGCAGCAGCGCCGTGGGCAGCGGCGTCAGCAGCACGATGTGCAGTGAGCCGAGCCCTGCCTGCACGGCCAGCAGCACGAGCACCCACTGGCCGGAGCGGACACCCACGCCGTCGTCGAGGCGCCGCCAGACATACGAGGCCACCACGATGCCGGTCGCGATCGCGATCAGCGGGTGCAGCACGCGCAGCCGCACGATCAGCGCCGACGAGGAGTCGAGGTCCTGCGCCAGCCCGTGCCCGAGCGACTCCGGCTCGAACAGCGTGTCCGCCAGCGACGTCGTCGCCCCCGTCGCCGCGACGAGGACGATCAGGAGGGCGAGCCCGGCCAGCGCCCGCGCCCCTCGGCCGCGGCTGACGCTGAGCGCTCCGCCCCCGCGGAGTTGCCACACAAGCAGCGCCAGCAGTCCGGTCAGCGCCAGCGTGTTGACGAGGTGGAGCGGCACCGAGATCTGGCGCGGCGTCGAGGTGTCGCGCGCCACCCAGCCGTAGAGCACGATCAGCGCGCCGATCCCCGCCTCGGAAACGATCGAGGCCAGCGTCCAGACGGAGGTCCGTCGCGCGCG
>SCTU01000231.1 GCA_004297315.1 Dehalococcoidia bacterium
CTGTTCCGCCTGTTGCGGCGGAAGGGGCGGCTCTCACTCGGCCGCTCAATCGCCTCGTACTTCCGTGAACTGATGGACGAGGAGCGCAGCGTCCTGCGCGCCGTGGTCACGACCGCGGTCAACCTGGACGCGGAGCGTGAAGCCGCCGTGAAGCGTCGCCTGCAAGAGCAGACGGGCCGCACGGTGGAACTCGAGAAGCGCGTGGACCCCGCCATCCTGGGCGGGATGACCGTCCGTGTGGGCGACCAACTCCTGGACGGCTCGACGCGTACACGCCTGCGGAACCTGCGCTCGTCGCTGGAGCGCGCCGCCCTCTAACCGGGGCACGAGGGCCGGCACGTCGCCGGCGGAAGACTGAGACCGCCCGAGGGGGCGGGGAGATTGGGAGAGCGACACATGGCCGTTCGACCTGAAGAGATCGCCTCCATTCTCAAGGAGCAGATCGAGCACTTCGACGTGGGGGCGACATCCGCCAACGTCGGCACCGTGATCGAGGCCGGCGACGGTATCGCCCGCATCCACGGCCTCGGCTCGTGCCTCTCCTCGGAACTGATCGAGTTCAGCGGCACGATGGACGACGAGGGGAAGCCGCTCCGCGGCCTCGCGCTGAACCTCGAAGAGGAGACCGTCGGCGCCATCATCATGGGCGACTACCAGAAGGTGAAGGAAGGCGACGAGGTCCGGACCACCGGCCTGGTCGCTTCCGTCCCCGTCGGTGAGGCGCTCATCGGCCGCGTCGTGAACGCCCTCGGCGACCCGATCGACGCGAAGGGCCCGATCAACTCGACCGAGCGCTACCCGGTGGAGCGCATCGCCCCTGATGTGGTCTCGCGTGTCGAGGTGAACCGGCCGCTCCAGACCGGCGTGAAGGCCGTCGACGCGATGATCCCGATCGGCCGCGGCCAGCGCGAACTGATCATTGGCGACCGCTCGATCGGCAAGACCGCCATCGCGGTTGACGCGATCATCAACCAGCGCACCAGCGACGTGATCTGCATCTACGTCGCCATCGGCCAGAAGGAGGCGAAGGTCGCGCAGACCGTCGCCATCCTCGAGCAGTTCGGCGCGATGGCGCACACGATCGTCGTCTCCGCCTCGGCGTCGGAGTCGGCGGCGTTGCAGTACCTCGCCCCGTACGCGGGCGCGGCGATGTCCGAGTACTTCATGGCCAAGGGCCGCGACGTCCTCATCATCTACGACGACCTGACGAAGCACGCCTGGGCGTACCGCGAGGTCTCCCTGCTGCTCCGCCGCCCGCCGGGCCGCGAGGCGTACCCGGGCGACGTCTTCTACCTCCACTCCCGCCTGCTGGAGCGCGCCGCGCGTGTGACTCCGGAACTGGGCGGCGGCTCCGTCACGGCGCTGCCGTTCATCGAGACGCAGGCCGGCGACGTGTCGGCTTACATCCCGACGAACGTCATCTCGATCACGGACGGCCAGATCTTCCTGGAGTTGGACCTCTTCAACGCCGGCATCCGTCCCGCCACCAACCCCGGCATCTCGGTGTCGCGCGTGGGTGGGAAGGCGCAGACGAAGGCGATGAAGAAAGTCGCCGGCACGCTCCGCCTCGACCTCTCGCAGTACCGCGAGCTCCAGGCCTTCGCGCAGTTCGGCACGGACGACCTCGACGCGTCGACGCGCCGCCAGTTGCTGCGAGGCGCCCGCCTGACCGAGTTGCTGAAGCAGCCGCAGTACCAGCCGCTCAGCCTCGGCCAGCAGGTCTCCGTGCTGTACGCGGGCGTCAACGGCTATCTGGACGAGGTGGCGGTCGAAAAGGTGCTCGACTTCGAGAAGGCGTTCCACGAGTACATGGGCGCCAGCCACTCCGACCTGCTGAGCACGATCACGACGACGGGCGACCTCCCCGCGGAGTTGGAGGAGCGGTTGAAGACCGCCATCACCGACTTCAAGGCGACGGTCGCGTACTAGGTTCAGAGTTGAGCGGTCTGAGGGCACAGGGCCCGAGGAAGGCATAAGCGATGGCCGGGGGCGGTTCCGTCCGCGCGATCCGCGACCGCATCAGGTCGGTCCGGAGCACCGCGAAGGTCACCCGAGCGATGGAGCTCGTCGCCGCGTCGAAGATGCGGCGGGCGCAGGACCGTGCCCTCGCGTCGCGCCCGTACGCCGAACGGATGACCGCCGTGCTCTCGCAACTGGCGGCCTACACCGGCGCCGGCGATGGCCAGGCGCTCCACCCGCTGCTGGAGCAGCGCACCGTCCAGCGCGTCGCCTACATCCACGTCACTGCCGACCGAGGGCTGGCGGGCGGCCTGAACGCGAACATGAACCGCGCGGGTGCAAGCCTCGTGCTGCGCCACCAGCCGAACGTCTCCGCGATCACGGTGCTCCCCGTGGGCCGCAAGGGCCGTGACTTCTTCGCCCGCTCCGGCATGCCGGTCGCGGCGGAGTTCACCGAGCTCGGCGACTTCCCGGACTTCGAGAAGGTCCGCCCGATCGCGAAGGTCGTGATGGACGACTTCCTTTCGGGCGTGGTCGACCAGGTGTTCATCGGCTACCAGCGCTTCGTGAACGCCGCCGTGCAGCGCCCGACGACGCGCCAGATCCTGCCCATCGTCCCTCCGGAGGGCGACGGTGGCACGGCCGCGAGAGGCGTGGACTTCATCTTCGAGCCGTCGCCCGAACGCCTGCTCGAGACGCTGCTCCCGCGCTACGTCGAGATGCAGGTCTACGCGGCGGTGCTGGAGGCGCGGGCCTCCGAGCAGTCGGCGCGCATGGTCGCCATGCGGCAGGCCACGGACGCGGCGAACGACATGGTGGGCGCCCTGACGCTGGCCTACAACAAGGCGCGCCAGGAATCGATCACCGGCGAACTGCTGGACATCGTCGGCGGCGTTGCCGCCCTTGAAGCGAAGTAGGGATCGCGGGACGCAGGTCACCGCGCAGGAGGCTGACATGGCAACTGGGACGATCCGCCAGGTCATCGGCACCGTTGTGGACATCGAGTTCCCGCAGGGCGCCCTGCCGGAACTCTTCAACGCGGTGAACATCGACCTGAGCGGCAAGACGCTCGTCGCCGAGGTGCAGCAGCACCTGGGGAACAACTGGGTGCGCGCGCTGTGTCTGGACTCCACGGACGGCCTGGCGCGCGGCGCGAAGGTGGAAGACACCGGCAGCGCGATCTCCGTCCCCGTCGGTCCAAAGACTCTTGGCCGCATCTTTAACGTGATCGGCACTCCACTTGACCCGGGTGAGGCGATCCCAGCCGACATCGAGCGCTGGCCGATCCACCGTCCCGCCCCGACCTACGCCGACCAGGAGACCTCCGCCAACATGCTGGAGACGGGGATCAAGGTCATCGACCTCGTCGCCCCGCTGCCCCGTGGTGGCAAGGTCGGTCTGTTCGGCGGCGCCGGCACGGGCAAGACCGTCACGAACACCGAGTTGATCCGAAACCTCGCGGCCGAGCACGGCGGACTCTCCGTCTTCGCCGGCGTGGGCGAGCGCTCGCGCGAGGGCAACGACCTCTGGCACGAGATGCGCGAGTCGGGCGTGCTCGACAAGACCGCCCTCGTGTACGGCCAGATGAACGAACCCCCGGGGGTGCGCCTCCGCGTCGCCCTGACCGGCCTCACGATGGCCGAGTACTTCCGCGACGCCGAGGGCCGCGACGTGCTGCTCTTCCTGGACAACATCTACCGCTACACACTGGCCGGCATGGAGGTGTCCGCCCTCCTCGGACGCATGCCGTCTGCCGTGGGCTACCAGCCCACGCTGGCCACCGAGATCGGCGCGCTCGAGGAGCGCATCACCTCCACGAAGAAGGGGTCGATCACCTCGTTCCAGGCGATCTACGTCCCCGCGGACGACTACACCGACCCGGGCGTGGCGACGACGTTCGGCCACCTGGACGCGACGGTCACGCTGGACCGCGGCCTGGTCGAGCAGGGTCTGTTCCCCGCGATCAACCCGCTGACCTCGAACTCCCGCATCCTCGACCCGCTGGTCGTGGGCCAGGAGCACTACGACGTCGCCCGTGGCGTCGTCCGGACGCTCCAGCGCTACAAGGACCTGCAGGACATCATCGCCATCCTCGGCATCGAGGAACTGTCGGACGACGACAAGCGCACGGTTGCGCGCGCCCGCCGCATCCAGCGGTTCTTCTCGCAGCCGATGTTCGTGGCGGAGCAGTTCACCGGCACGCCGGGCCAGTACGTCTCGGTCGCCGAGACCGTGCGCGGGTTCAAGGAGATCCTTTCCGGCGCCCACGACGAACTGCCGGAGCAGGCGTTCTACATGGTCGGCAGCATCGACATGGCCGTGGAGAAGGCGAAGGAGATGACGAAGGCGGACTAGTCCGTCTCGCCGTCCCGCACCGAGGGGAACCCGATGCCGCTCAAGCTCTCCATCGTCACCGCCCAGCGCACCGTCCTCGAACGAGGCGATGTGACGAAACTGGTCGTGCCGACCTCGGAGGGCCAGATCACGCTGCTCCCGAGCCACGCCGCGTTGATGACGGCGCTCGGCCTCGGCGAGATGGTCGCCTCGCACCCCGGCGGCACGGAGTCCTTCGCGATCCTCGGCGGCTTCCTCCAGATCGTGAACGACGAGGTCTCCGTCCTCGCCGACGCGGCGGAGCACGTGGCCCAGATCGACCTCGAGCGGGCCGAGGCCGCACGGGCCCGCGCCGAGGCCCGCCTGACTGGCCGAGACGCCAATATCCCTCCCGGCGGGTTGGACGTCCTGCGCGCGCAGGCGGCGCTCCAGCGCTCGATGGTGCGGATCACAATCGCACGCCGCCGCCGCGGTACCGGCGTGCCCTCCGCACGTCCCTAAGCCCCCACGCTCGGCCGGTTGAATCCGAGGCCCCACGCGGGCCTCAAACGATCTCCGCCGCGTTCCATGCACCGTTCGCCCGTCGCCCGTATCCTTGCGGGGGTCGAGGCCCGCGCGAGGGTTCGAATGTCTGACCGAGAGCGGTACGTCATCCGGGGTGGCCGCCCGCTGCGCGGGCAGGTTGCCGTCTCCGGCTCCAAGAACGCCGCGCTCTACGCCCTGGCTGCCGCGCTGCTGACCCCGGACACCGTCACCCTCCGCAATGTCCCGCGCATCGCCGACATCGAGGAGATGGCCGCGGTCCTGCGCGCCCTCGGTGCGGACGTCACGGTCGACGGCGAGACCGTCACCCTCCGCGCCTCCACGTTCGCGACGACGGTGGCCCCCGCCGAACTGGTCGCGAGGCTGCGCGCTTCGTTCCTCGTCGTCGGCGCGCTGCTCGCGCGCGCGGGCGAGGCGACGTGCATCAGCCCAGGCGGCGACGTGATCGGCAGCCGCCCGCTGGACGTGCACTTCGCCGGCTTCCGGGCACTGGGCGCCGACGTCCGCGAGGTGGACGGACAGCACGTCGTGCGCGCGCCACACCTGCGCGGCGCGCGGATCTTCTTCGATTATCCGAGCGTCCTCGGCACCGTGAACGTCCTCTTCGCGGCCGTGCGCGCCGAGGGCCGCACGACGATCATCAACGCCGCCGCCGAGCCCGAGGTCGAGATGGTGGCCGAGATGCTCGTGACGATGGGCGCCCGCATCAGCGGCCACGGCACCGCCAACATCGAGGTGCAGGGTGTGGACGCTCTCGGCGGGACGGAGTTCACGGTCATCCCGGACCGGCTGGAGGCGGGCACGTACCTGCTCGCCGGGGTGTCGACGGGTGGCGACGTGCGCGTGCCAAACGCCTGCGCGACGCACATGGACTCGCTGATCGCGAAGTTGCGCGACGTCGGGGTGGAAGTCGACGACCG
>SCTU01000232.1 GCA_004297315.1 Dehalococcoidia bacterium
GTCCCGCACATCGCGCGGTTGCTCGTGGGCAGCGACCAGCGAGCGGTGCTGCCACTCTCGGCGTTGCTCGGCGCGTTGCTGCTCGTGCTCTCCGATTCCTTCGCCAGGGTGGTGGTGGCGCCCGGGGAGATACCGGTCGGGATCGTCACCGCGATCGTCGGCGCGCCCGTGCTGCTCGTGCTGATCCGGACGCGGACGTGACCGAGGCCTCGCCGCTCCTCGAGGTCCGCGACCTGCGACACGCGTTTGGGAGCGTGTCGGTGTTGCGCGGCGTGTCCCTGGCCGTGCGCGCCGGCGAGATGACGGCGATCATCGGCCCCAACGGCTCCGGGAAGTCGACGCTGCTGCGGATCGCCGGCCGCCTGCTGCGCCCGCAGAATGGCGAGGTGCGCTTCGACGGCCGCGACGCGTGGTCGATCTCACCGCGCGACTTCGCGCGCCGCGTCGCCTTCCTGCCGCAGGCGCCCGAGGCGCCCGCCGACCTCGCCGTGGTCGAACTCGTCTCGCGCGGCCGGCACCCGCATCGCGGCCTCCTCGGCGCGTCCAGCGAGCGCGACCGCGAGGCGGTCGAGCGCGCGCTCGCGCTGGCGGGCGTGGCCGGCCTGCGGCACCGGACCGTGGCAACGCTGTCCGGTGGCGAGCGCCAGCGCGCCTGGGTCGCCCTCGCGCTGGCGCAGGAGCCGGACGTGCTACTGCTCGACGAGCCGACGACGTTCCTCGACATCGGCCACCAGGTGGAACTGCTCTCGCTGCTCGTGCGGCTGAACGAGGAGCAGGGGTTGACGGTGCTGATGGTGATGCACGACCTCCCGCAGGCGGCCCACTACGCGCGCCGCCTGGTCGCGGTCCGGGCCGGCGAGGTGGTGGCGGAGGGCCCGCCGTCGGCCGTCCTGACCGAGGCGCGGGTGGAGGCGATCTTCGGCGTCGCCGTGCGTGTCTACCTCGACCCGCAGTCGGGCGTGCCCGTGGTGGCGCCCGTCGGCCGCTAGTCGCTGCGAGGCGAATCCCCGAGCCCGCGCGCTACGATGCGCGCACGCCCTCGTAGCTCAGGGGATAGAGCAGCGGCCTTCTAATCCGCCGGTCGGAAGTTCGAATCTTCCCGAGGGCGCCAGCGAAACTCAATCGCTCTCATCTCCGCGCGAGCCCGATGGGACTCGTGCAGAGCAGGTACGCTCAATCCCACATGGACGCCTACCGCTTTGCACTGTTCATCCACGTCGCCGGTACTGTCATCGTGTTCGCCGGCTACGGCGCGCTGCTCTTCTCGACGGCGGTGCTGCGACTCGCTCGGACTGCCGAGGAGGCGCGCGCTATCACCAGGATCATCGCCGGCCGAAGACTTGGCTTTGAATACGTGTCCGCCATCGACGTCATCGTCATCGTTGGCGGTGCGTTTCTGGTTGTGGGCGGGGCGATGATGGCGACATTTACGTGGGGATGGAATCAGCCGTGGATCCAGGTGTCGGTCGTGGCGGTCGTCGCGATCGGGTTGGCCGCGGCATTCGTCCTCGGCCCCCGGCTGCATCGGATCGGCGTCGCCCTAGCGCAGGCTCCCGATGGCGAGATATCCCAGTCTCTACGACAGACTGATTCGTGATCGTGTTGCGACGGCTGTCTTGTACGCCGCAACCGGAGCCCTGGTCGGCGTCGTCTTCCTGATGACAAACAAGCCGTCGCTTGTCGAATCGGTGATCGCGGTCGTTACGCCATCGACCGTGGGGATCGCTGCGGCCTACCAAATGGACCGGCCGTCGCTGGCACGAGGGGAACCGACATGAAGAAACGCACAGCGACGGAGAACGAAGAATCTCCGTCGCGGATGATCGACGAGAAGATCAAGGAACTCGGCGACTGGAGAGGCAAGACGCTCTCCCGCCTCCGCACGCTCATCAAGCAGGCGGTGCCTGACGTGGTCGAGGAGTGGAAGTGGAGAAAGGCCACATCCCCAGGCGTCCCGGTGTGGTCTCACAACGGAGGGATCTGCACCGGCGAGACGTACAAGAGCGTCGTAAAGCTGACATTCTTCAAGGGCGCTGCGCTTGAGGACGCCGCGGGACTGTTCAACTCCAGCCTCGAAGGCAACACGCGGCGCGCCATCGACTTCCACGAGGGTGACGAGATCGACGAGCGCGCGTTCAAGGCGCTCATCCGCGCCGCCGCAGCGCTGAACCGGCCGAGCCGGTAGTCGAATCCGGTTCCGGCGCTTCATGACTGGGTTCGCTTACACAAGCTCAGGCCAGAGAGCGGATGTGTCGCCTCCGTCACGGTCACGTGACGCCGCTCGAATACTGTTCTTGTTGAATGAGGGTGGAATCCCCACTTTCGTCAATGAGTCGGAGGTCGAGAGCAGTGGAACAGAAGAGTCTTTACGACAGGCTCGGTGGCGTGTTCGCCATCGCGGCCGTGGTGGACCATTTCAGCGACGCGGTCGTCCGCAATGCCATCGTGGGGCAGGGTTCGAAGAACCCACTTCTTCGCAAGTGGCACACCGAGAATCTGGGGCGATTGCCCGGCCTCAAGTTCCAGCGGACGCTCTGGGTGTGCAACGTCGCTGGGGGGCCGTTCCAATTCACGGCCACCAAGCCGGGATCGACACCGGTCGGCCTGGAAGAGGCCCATCGCGAGTTCAAGATCTCCCCGGCGGAGTTCGATGAGGTCGCTGCCGAACTGACGCGCTCACTCGATTTCTTCAAGGTACCGGAGCCGGAGAAGGCGGCGGTCCTGGGTGCCTTCGCGGCACATAAGAATGAGGTGACCGAGGGCTACGTGATCGAGGCAGCCCAGGCAGTTGGATCCCGGTAACTCCGCGATCCGGCGTTGCCTGTTCGGGCGAGACAAGGGAGGGGCCGGTGGCATCGCCACGGGCCCCGCTTCTTTGAGACGTGGAACAGAGGATCCTGCTCGCGACGGACGCCGGCGGTGGCAACAACGGCCAGCAGCGATGGGCTCAACTATGACGGAGGCCCCCGGCCCCAGGGGTCGCCTCCGAACAAAGATCGAGCGCTGGCGCAAGGCATTCTCGAACGTCGACTGGAATGCGGCCCGCAACGTCTTGAACGCCAACGCCAAGGCGCTCGTGCTGAAGGAGCCGCGGCCCGCCTACGAGTACGCCGTCTCGTCCGAGGGCAAGCGCCACGTCGTATCGGTGGGTTCGAGTGCATCCGTGTCGGGATTCAAGATGGACCGCGCACGCGAGTCATG
Source organism: Dehalococcoidia bacterium (assembly GCA_004297315.1). Lineage (GTDB taxonomy): Bacteria > Chloroflexota > Dehalococcoidia > UBA2979 > UBA2979 > SURF-43. The sequence continues at coordinate 3,202 of SCTU01000232.1, forward strand.
TCGCTGACCGTGGCAGGGTCCGAGGGGACGGGCGCGACGCTTACCGTAGCGATCGCCCGCCTTCATCAGCGCCAAGTTCGCGGTTCGGTTGGACGACCGGAACTTGCCGGCCACTCAGACTTCCGAGGGGGCCGCAGCCAGAGTCCGCGTGGAACTCGGTGGCGGGATCCGTACGGTCACGCTCCGCCCGGCTTGAGTTGCCTCATCGAGAGATCGCGGGCGAGCCGCGCGACCGCGACGCGGGGACGTCGATCCTTCCAGGTCAGACGGCGCGCCTCTGGGCTTCACGCAGAGCTCGCGGTCTACCGACGGTCATCGAACCGCGGAGCCGACGGTCGGGCGCGAGCCAGGAAGAACGCGAGCAGGGCGAGGCTGACGAGGCTGATGACGAGATGGACGGCGGTCACCGCTGCCTCCGTTTGTGGCCCACTCCCGAGGTTGTCGACGGCCGCCGCGGCCACAAAGACCACGCCCCCCAGTCCTGACACGAGGAACAAACCGGGGGCGGCCACGTAGCCGAGCGGCAAGCGCCGCCAGAGCAGCGCGCCGCCGACCAGCAGAACCGGGGTGCCCAGCGCCCAATCGGCGACCGCCAGAGGGCGCGTCGCTGCCTCGCCGGCCGGATCTCCGAAGGCGCCGATGGCGGTAATCGTCAATCCGACGTAAGCCGCGATGGCAATGACGACCAGCGCGGCACCCATGGCACGCGCCGGCGCCGCAGCCCACCGCCGGCGGACCGTCTCGGCATCGATGGTCGCCACAAGGCCGATGACGGTGAAGGCGCTGATCGTCACCAGGGCCACGTGGACGAAGAACAGTCCGCTGAACGGGGCACCTATCAGGTACGGCACGTAGGCGTAGAGCGTGTAGAAAAGGGCACCGGGCCAGAGGAGCAGGCCGGTCAGCGATCCACGCTGCGCGAGCCACATGGGGCCGAGCAGGATTGGCAACACGAAGACGAGGTTGGCGGCGTCGGCTCCGCGAGAGACCAAGACCAACGAGGAGTCGCCATACGGGGCGTCGACGCCGGATGCCAGTCCACTCGCCGAGGCCGCCACGATGCCGATCCCGACGAGCAGCGACGCGGCGTAGGCGGCAGTCAGGGCACGCCCGTTCGGGGGCCGTTGCGTCATGAGTTGGCCGCCCTCCTGATTGGTCTCGCTAGGTACCCACATCGTTGTCGGTGCCGCCGCCGCAGGCGGTCGCTGCGGCGAGGACGAGGAGCAGTGGGGCAGGCATGCCTGAGGCGCCGAGGTGCCTGCGGTCGGTCTGGTGGTCTGTTCGAGAGTGGGAGTTCGAAGGCATGTGCCACTCCGCTTGCGGCCACGTGGCCGTGTCGACGTGATGGCGCGGAGCCTACGCCCGCAGGGGCGAGTTGCAACAGATCGTCGATGAGAGGCCCGCTTGAAGGTAAGGCACTAATCTCGGCGGTCGTGTTGCCTTCCGCGAGGTCGTCAAGCCTCGGTGCGCGTCGTGCTACTGAAGCGTGCGCATCCTCGGCACGAACGCTGTGACGATGGCGAGGGCGACGAGCATTCCGGCGGCGAGGCCGCCGATGGCCAGCCGCGGGCCGAGTACCTCGGCGAGGATGCCGACGACGAACGTCCCGACCTGCACCAGGCTGAACTGCATGAACCAGACCGACATCACGCGTCCGCGGAATTCGTCCTCCGAGTAGGACTGGATCAGCACCTGGCCCAGCGACATGCGCGTCGCCTGCGTCGCGCCGACGACGAGCATGATCGGCATCGTGATGTAGTAGTTCGTCGAGGTCGCGAAGGCGATCAACGCGACGCCGGCCATCGCGGCCACCGTGAGCAGGACGCGGCCGCGGTTCCGCTCGGTCAACGAGGCGACGACGAACGAGCCGGCCAGCGCGCCGACGCCGGTGAGCGTCATCAGTACGCCCTGCTCCGCCGGGCCCTTCTGCAGGACCTCGCGCACGAAGCCCGGGAGCATCATCTGGTAGGGCTGCGTCGCCAGCACAATGATGAAGTTCACGAGGATGAGCGTGCGGATCGACGGGTCCCGCGCGACATACTGCACGCCCTCGACGAGGTCGCTGAGGCTGCCGCGGCGCCGGCCGCGCCGGCCTTCGTAGGCAAACATCGGGCGCTTGGGCAGCCGCACGGTGAACGTGACGGCGGCGGCATACAGGCCGGCCATCACCCAGAACACGGCGGCGGGGCTGATCAGGGCAAGGAGCAGGCCGCCGAGCGCGGGCCCGGCGAGCTGCATCAGGTTCTGGCCGGAGGTGTTCATCCCGATCGCGTTCATCAGCCGTTCGCGGCCGACGAGGTCCGAGATGATCGACTGGCGCGAGGGCATCATCACAGAGTTCACCGCCCCCTGGAGGACGGCGCTGATCATCAGGTGCTCGATGCGGAGCAGTCCCGTCCCGGCAAGGACCGCGAGGACGGCGGCGTTCAACATGTTGTAACTCTGGCCGAGCTGGATCACGGTCTTCTTCGGTGCTCGGTCGGCGACGACGCCGCCGATGGGCGCGAAGACCAGCCCCGGGATCGCGTTCGCCATCGAGACGAGTCCGAGAGCCGCGAAGGAGCCGGTCAACTGGAACACGAGGACGCCGCGCACGAGCTGCTGCATCTGCATGGAGCCGAACTGGGCCAGGTTGCCGATGAAGAGCAGCCGGAAGTATCGGTTCGACAGTGACTCGAAGCGGCGGAGGAGGAAGCCGGTGGGGCGGGCACCCGCGGGTGCGGCTGGGGTACGGGCTTCCTCGGCGATGGTCATTCGTAGATTCCCCGACTGACAACGCTTACGTGAACGTGAACATACTAAAGCATACCGCCGGAATCGGGAACCCGCCTTCACAGGAATTACCCAGTCTCAACCCTCCCTTACGCTTCGGCCCCCTGTCACGAGCGCGGGCACTGGTTAGATTTCACCATGATCAAATCGACTTTTGCTCATGGCGGGAGCGTTCGATGAAGTTTCGGGGGATCGCCTCGGCGGTGGCCGCGGCTGGCGTTGTGTTTGGCCTGGCGGCCACCTCGTTCGCGCAGGCGGGGGCGGTGACTTACAAGACGGCCCAGACCGTCACGTGGACGGCGAACGTCTGCGGCGTGGACTACACGGGCTGGATCCACGAGGTCCAGCAGTACACGCTGGCCTCCACCGGCCAGTTGAACTTCCACTACATCGCCAACGGCGAGGCGCGAGGCGCCGACGGCACGCAGCTCAAGCTCAACAACAAGGAACTCGACCACATCCTCCAGCCGTCAGTCCCGGACCTCGGCCCGTACGGCGGCCTCCAGGGCTGGGTCGAGGACAACATGGACGTGATCGTCGAGATCAACGCGCAGTACAACCAGCGCATCGTGAAGCCCGGCAACGGCGGCAAGACGCTCCAGAACCACTGGGTCTTCCAGGTCAACCACAACGGGACGACGGTCGACTCGGTCACTTTCACCGGCTCGTGCGACTGACCGTCTGACTCGCGAACTGCGTGTCGAGGCCCGGGCGACCCCCGGGCCTCTGCGCATGCCGAGTTATCGAGGGTTGGGCGGCGGAATGCCCTCCTTGCCTTCCGCGAGGTCCTGGCTCGTGTACACGCGGTAGAGGCGGGAGTCGGAGTATTCGGGGAACTCTTCGAGGTACTCCGCCCACGATGCTCCGCGGGCGTGCAGCGTCGCGAAGCGCTCCACGAGCGGCGTCTGTGCCACCGCCCCCGAGGGTTGCCTGCCGGGGATGAGGATAAAGCGGACACGATCCACCGGGTGGTCGGTCAACGCGTCGAAGTCGCGGTCCGCGTCGTAGGCGACCTTCCCGGTGTGGCGCGTGAACAGCAGGACGCCGCCGTGGACGAGCCCGTCGACGAGTGCAAGCGCTTCCGGCTCATCGTCCATGTACTCGTCCATGACCTCCGTCGCCTCGCGGATCGCGGCGTACTCCGTGCCGAACTGCGACGTGAAGTCGCCCGTCCGCACGGCGCGCGCGAACGTGTTCTCGTCCGGCGCGGACCGTACGGCGTCGCCCATCACGTGGAGCGTCGACAGGCCGGAAGCAACGAATGCGGCGGTCGCGGCGGCATACGCGAGGTTGCGGCGCTTTGGCCTCCACTCCCGCACGACGGCGGAGAGCAGGATCGCCGAGAACGGCACGGCGTAGATCCAGAACCGCGACCAGGCGAGCAGCTGGCCTCGATACACCTGAAGTGCGAGGAAGGCGGGGCCGACGCCCGCGAAGACGACGAGGATGAACAGCCCTCGGTCTCGCCTCGCCAGCGAGACGGCGAGGGCGGCGGCCAGCAGCGGCAGAAACGGCGGAAACTCCCGCACGAGGTAGACCGCCACCCACTGCGGGGTCGCGATCGGGTCGCCGTAGAGCGGGCTCAGCACGGGGTTCTGGCCGAGGCGGATGCCCTCCGTGAAGTAGAGGTTCGAACCGGCGCCGGTGAGAAAGGCGAGCGGACTGCCGAGGAAGAGCCAGGTCCAGACGATCCAGAGGATCACCATGTATGACACCGGCGCGACGAACGCGATGATCACCGCACCGACGCGCTCCCGCCAGCGTGGTGCGCGCCACTGCATGACCGCAACCGCGAGGACGCCGGCTGCGGCGAAGGCGACGGCCTCGTAGCGCACGAAGAACGAGGCGCCCAGCAGCAGGCCAGCCACCAACAGGCCCCGCGACTCGCTCGGGTCCCAGGACGAGAGCGCCCCTGCGGCGGCGACGACGAAGAAGAGGAAGATTACCTCGGTCATGCCGTTGATCGAGGAGTAGAACACGAGCGGGTTGAGCATGACCGTCAGCGTGAGCGCGACCGCCCAGCGCGCCGGCACGCCGCTGCGCCTCAACTGGCCCCACATCGCCGCTGCGAGGACGCCCGCGAAGAGCGCGGAGACGATCTGGCCCGCAAAGAGCGGCGCCGTGAACCGTTGCAGCGCAAGGACGAATGGCACCTCCGCGATCGAGGGGAGGGGCGGCCAGACGAACCCGACCGCTGCGAGGTGCGGGTCGCGTGAGAGCACGACGGACTTCGCCTGTACGACGCGGGCCATCGCGTCTCCGACAAAGATCTGCGCGACATAGACCAACCACCACCCGCCGGCCATCGAGAGCGCGGCGATCGAGGCGAACCAGGCGAGGCCGGGGAGGAGGCTGGGCCGCGGCTTCCGCGCGACGCGCTCGGCGGAGGGCACGCGCAGTCGGGCGAGCTCGCCCGATCCGAACATGCTGGTCGCCGGCCGCGGTCCGTCTAGCGCCATCAGGCCTCCTGCGGCCTGAGTCTAGAGGGCGAAGTGCATCGCGCGGTGGTCGAGCCCGGCTTCGAGGTAGACCGGCCCCTCGGCGATGTATCCGAGGCGTTCGTAGAACGGCAGGGCCGAGACCTGCGCGGAGATCTCGATGCGGCGGTAGCCGCGCGCCCGCGCCTCATCGTGCAGGCGCGCCATGAGGGCGTTGCCTACTCCGTGCCGGCGCCACTCGGCGAGCACGGCGACGCGACCGAGATGCACGGGCCCGCCTTGCGGGGCATCCAGCAACAATCGTGCGGCGCCGATTGGCGCGCCGTCGACCCGCGCCAGCAGGTGCAGCGCGTCGCTGCCGGTCGGGGCGGCGTCGTAGCGGTCGATCTCTTCCTCTACTGCGATCTGCTGCTCGTCGACGAATACGCGGGCGCGCACGCGGAGGGCCTCTGCGAGTTCGTCTGCCGAAGTGACCGGGGTGACCTCGATCGTCGCCATGCCGCGCCTCCTCCGCGATCGTAGGGCGAGCGCGAAAGGCTATGCTCGGCCGATGGGCATCGACTGGCCGGCCGTCCACCGCGAAGCGCTCGAGGTGTTCCGCCAGTACCTCAGGATCGACACCACCAACCCGCCCGGCAACGAGGCGGTGGCTGCGCGTTTCCTCGGCCGGTTGCTGGCCGCCGAGGGAATCGAGTGTGAGTTCATCGAGACCGCGCCCGGCCGCGAGGCCGTCGTGGCGCGCTTGCGCGGCGACGGCTCGCGGCCGGGCGCACTCATGCTGGCGAATCACCTCGACACGGTGCCCGCGGATGCAGCCGGCTGGAAAGCGCCGCCGTTTGGTGCGGAGGTGAGGGACGGCCGTGTATACGGCCGCGGCGCGGTGGACATGAAGGGCACCGGCGTCATGCACCTCTTCGCTCTGCTCCTCGCGAAGCGAGGCGGGCTGCGGCTAGGGCGCGACCTCGTGTTCCTCGCCGCGCCAGACGAGGAGACAGGGTCAATCTGGGGCGTCGACTGGCTGGTCCGCGAGCGCCCCGACTTGTTCGAGGGCGTCGCGTTCGCACTGAACGAGGGGGCGAGCGGGATGCCGGATTTCGCGGGGCGGCCGGCGCATCTCTTCGAAGTCGCGGTCTCCGAGAAGGAACTGGCGCCGCTGCGGATCGTCGCGACCGGGGTCGCCGGCCACGGGAGCAAGCCTGCGCGCGACAGCGCGACCGTGCGCCTGCTGGACGCCCTCGACCGTCTCCGCCGCTGGCAACGAGGGATCACCTTCACGCCGGAGACACGGGCCTACCTCGACGGGCTGCACGCCGCCGGGCTGATCGATGACCCCGGCGACCTGGCGAGCGTGGAGGCCGCGATCGGCGTGAGCCCGGACACGGTCGCGGCGTTCACGAATACGCTGAACGTGACGGTGCTACGCGCGGGCACGCAGTCCAACGTCATCCCCGGCCGTGCCGAGGCGCTCGTCGACTGCCGCCTCCTGTCGGGGCAGTCCCGCGACGCGTGGGTCGCCGAGGTCAGCGTCGTCATCGACGACCCCCTGGTGCAGGTGTCCCTCGAGTACCCGACGTCGGCGCCGGTCGTCGTCTCCCCGTGGGACACCGAGGTGACGCGCGTCATCACGGAGGTCGTGACGGAGACGTTCGAGGATGCGGTCGTCCTGCCGTCGTCCTCGATCGTCGGGACGGACAACCGCTTCATGCGCCCGCTGGGCATCCCGGCATACGGGTTCATCCCCTGCCTGCTCTCGCAGGAAGAACGCGATGGCTTCCATGCGCACGACGAGTTCCTCACGGTGGAGAACCTCAACCTCGGCCTCGAAGTCATGTACGAGGTTGTGCGGCGGCTCTGCGAGGCTCAGCCCAGCGAGGTCCGGTAGGCGAGCGCGCGGTCGACCCAGGCCTGCACCTGGCGCTTCGTCTTCACGCCCTCGGCGCCAACGTAGAGGAACCCCTTCATCGGCCGTCCGCTGAAATCCATCGGCCGGACGTGCGGCCGCTTGAGTGCGGCGTCGTGGTCGTCCACGCTCACGCGCACCATGAGGTCATCATTCGTGACGCCGACGCACATCTTGTCGCCGACCATGAAGGCGATGCCGCCGAACATCTTCTGCTCGCGCAGGTCGTCCCGATGTCCGAGGACGGCGCGCACGCGCTCCGCCAGTCGCTCGTCGTATGCCATCTATGCCCGCCCGATCGCCTCGATGTTCACGTAGAAGAACAACGCCTGCGGGCTGTGCGCCCAGCGGCGCCAGCCTTCGGCGATCGCCTCGAGGTCGGCTGCCGTGGCGAGGCCGTACTCGACAGCCTGTGTGGCCAGCGCGGAGTGTGTCACGCGTTCAGCCCAGGAGAGGCCCCAGTTCTCGACCGCGCTGCGCTCGTGGAAGAGGACCGTCGTGGCGCTCACGGAGACGTCGTGGAAGCCAGCATCCTCCAGCCATCCGGGCAACCGCCGCCCGGCATCCGCCTCCGCCCCATTCCGCTTCGCCACGGCGTGGTAGAGCGCGCGCCAGCGCTCGATCTCGGGCGTGTGCGGCGTCGCCGTCATCGTCGCATAATCGGCGTCCCGTACGGCGGCAAGGCCGTCCGGCCGCAAGATGCGACGCATCTCGCGCGCGGCCTCCACCGGGCGTGTGAGGTGCTGGAGCACCTGATGTGCGAAGCAGACGTCGAACGAGGCGTCCGGGTACGCCAGGGCGTAGACACTGCCTTCCTCGAAGCGGAGGTTGGGCGTTCCGGCTGTCGCCGCGCGCGCCTGGTCGAGCACCTCGGGCACGACGTCGATCCCCACGGTCTCTCCGGGCGCGACGGCGCGGGCGAGACCAGCCGTGATCGTCCCCGGTCCGCAGCCCACGTCGAGGAGCCGCATACCCGGCCGGAGGTGGGGAAGCAGGAAGGCCGCTTCCACCTCCGCCGTGCGGCGGGCGTGCTGCCCGACGACGGAGGCGTGGTGGCCGTGCGTGTACCGGTCGGAGTTGGTAGTCATCGGAGGGACGATAGCAGCACCGGGGCGGGCAACGGGAGCGGCCTACAGCATCCCCAGCCGCTCCATCGCCGTGCGCACCAGCATCGTGTGGAGTTCCGCGCGCCGGCCCTCGTCCTGGTTGTACTGACCCATCTCGATGAGGACCGGCGTGCAGCCGTCCACCCAGCGCGCGAAGCCGAGGGACGAGGAGCCGCGTGCCAGTTGCGGCGTGATCGACCCCGGCGCGGCCGTCGCCGCTGGGGTCGCGCTCGGCAGGCCGGACGGCGGGCTCGCCCCGGGCTGGCCGCTGATCGACGTCCGCAGCGTGAACTGCTCGCGCAGGGAGATCCGCTCGTTGACGATATCCATCGTCTTGCGGATCAGGGGAAGCGTCTCGGCCGTGCCGCCGGTTGCGATCGTCTGTCCGATGAAGGCCGTGCCACCGCTCGCCCCGCGCTCGTTGTAGAACATCCACGACTCATGCAGGTCGAAGATCCACCTTGGGCGATAGTAGTTCGCGGCCTTCACGACCTCGGCGGCCATGCGCGACATCGGCAGTGGGCTGTTCGGATCGCCCGGGTAACTGCGGTTGAGGTCGCCGAAGCCGTCTACCGTGCGGACGAAGGCCACCGTCGAAAGGCGGTTCAACCTCGGCATGACGATGAGGCTGCCGGCGAGGGGGCGCCAGCGTGCGATCTCCTCGGCGGCCAGCCAGCCGCCGGGCTCGTTCCCGTGGACGCCGCCGAACACCATCACGCGCGGTCCGGGCAGGCCGCTGTGGATCGCGACGCCGGACGTCTCCCAAAGCGTGCCCGGCATGAGCAGGAACGGCTCGGTCCCCGCGGCGAACACTGGTTCGGGGGTAGGTGCCGGTGCGGGCATCGAGGAGAGCGTTGTGTCGGGGGCGCCTTCGGCTGCCGACGCGGAGGTGGGGAGTGGCTGGGAGTCACGACTGCACGCCGCAAGGAACGCGGCCGCTGCGCCCCCTCCGGCGAGGGCGAGAAAGCGCCTGCGGTCCAGGCGGTTCAACCCCTCGTAAGGCTTCGCCTGGGGCCCCGTCACTCGGTCTCGGTGCATGCGAGGAAGGATACGATCCGTGCGCAGCGGATGTGTTGTGCGTGTGTGACGGAGCCCCGCGCCTGCTCCTCGCGGGCCGGCTTTGCGTCAGCCACTAGTACGAAGACACGTCCATTTGGGGCATCATCCCCGTCGCCGCGTAGACGGTCCGTTCGGCGATATTTGTCGCGCGGTCCCCGATGCGTTCGAGGTTGTGCGCGCACCAGAGCAGGTGCGTGGCGGGCTCGATCGTGGAGGGGTCGGCGATCATGATCTGGACGAGGTCGGTGTAGATCTGGTCGTACAACTGGTCGACGACGTCGTCCATACGCCCGACGCCATAGGCGGCCTCGGCGTCACGGTCGACGAATGACTGCACGGCGAGCCGCAGCATCTCCCGCGCCTTGGTGGCCATGATCGGCATGTCGATCAAGGGCTTGACCAGGGGCTCGTCCTGCATCATCAGCACGATCTTCGCGATGCCTTCCGCGTGGTCCCCCATCCGCTCGAGGTTGTCGAGCACCGAGGTGACCGAGACGATCACGCGCAGGTCACCCGCCATCGGCGCCTGCAGCGAGAGCAGCGAGATGCATGAGTTCTGCAAGTGGAAGTTCAACTGGTTGATGTCGAGGTCGTGCTCGACGACCTCGCGGGCGACGAGCGAGTCGCGCTCCACAAGCGCGGTCATCGCGCGCTCGGTCGCGCGGTCGACCAGCGAGCCCATTTCGATGACGCCGTCAAGGAGCTGCGTGATCTGCCGGTGGAACTGGTCGCGTGCCATAAATGTCCATTCGACGGGCTGTATCGCTCGGTAAGTCTACTCCGTGCGCCGAAGTTGCCGATCACGAGGTGTTAACGCCGGTGGCCGAACCTCTCAGACAGGCAAAGATGTGTGAGTGCCCGCTGGGCGGGCGAACCAAGGAGAACGACGAAGACATGACGATTGGAACTCGCTGGAAGCGCCTCCTGCCGGTTGCAGTGACGGCTGCGCTCGCCACCGGCCTTGTGGCCTGCGGCGCGGGCGACTCGGGGCCCGACGCAACCCAGACAGGGAAGGACGGGACTCCGGCGGCTGCAACGGCGACCGCGGCCGCATCGGTCAAGGAAGCCCGGGCGAAACTCGGAGGCGAGATCGTCGGAGATGGCTCCTCGACCGTCTTCCCGATTACGGCAGCCGCGGCGGAAGAGTTCCGCAAGCAGGCGAAGGACGTCAAGATCTCGGTCGGCATCGCCGGCACGGGCGGCGGGTTCAAGAAGTTCTGCAGCGGCGAGACCGACCTTCAGGACGCCTCTCGCCCGATCACGCCGTCCGAGGTGGACGCGTGCAAGGCCAAGAACATCGACTACATCGAGTTGCCGGTGGCCTTCGACGGCCTGGCGGTTGTGGTGTCGTCGAAGAACACCTTCCTCTCCTGCATCACGGTCGCTGAGTTGAAGAAGATGTGGGAGCCCGAGGCGCAGGGCAAGGTCACGCGTTGGAACCAGGTCAACCCCAAGTGGCCGGACCAGCCGATCAAGCTCTTCGGCCCCGGCGCCGACTCCGGCACCTTCGACTACTTCACCGAGGCCATTAACGGCAAGGCGAAGGCCAGCCGCGGCGACTACCAGGCGTCCGAGGACGACAACGTCCTGGTCAAGGGCGTCTCCGACGACCAGTACGCGGTCGGATACTTCGGCCTGGCGTACTACGAAGAGAACGCCTCAAAGTTGAAGCTCATCGCCGTCGACGCGAAGGGCGACGGGAAGTGCGTCACGCCGACGGTTGCGACGGTGAAGGACGGCAGTTACCAGCCGCTCTCGCGCCCGCTCTTCATCTATGTCAAGAAGAGCGTCGCGGACCGCCCCGAGGTGAAGGCGTTCGTCGAGTTCTACCTGTCCAAGGAGTTCACGCCGAAGATACAGTCGCGAGAGGTCGGCTACATCACACTTGAGGACAACCTCTACGCGGCTTCGGCCAAGCGGTTTGCAGCCGGCACGACGGGTACCCTGTTCCCCAAGGGGGCCGAGGTCGGCGCCACGCTGGAGCGGTACCTGAAGTAAGGTTTCCGAAGAGTCATGGGGCGCGGGTGGCCAGTCGATTCCGGCTGGCCACCCGTCCGCGCATCAGGCCCGGGGGCGCGGGCGGGGGGAAATGACGAGACCGACGGCTGGCGGCCCTCCGGGCTACTTCCCGCCTCGCGAGCTCACGGCCCGTGACAGCGGGCGCGTGCTGCGCGAGCGTGCGATCGAGGGCACGCTGTTCCTCGCCGCGGCCGTGGGCGCACTCACGACGCTCGGGATCCTCTATTCGTTGTTCGGCGAGACGGTGAAGTTCTTCACCCACGTCTCGATTGTCGATTTCTTCACCGACACCGAGTGGACGCCGCTCTTCTCGACGAAGCGCTTCGGCATCTGGCCGCTCGTCACGGCGACGATGCTGACCTCCGCCATTGCGCTGTTCGTCGCGGTCCCGGTCGGGCTGGTGACAGCGGTGTATCTCTCGGAGTTCGCGAGCCCGCGTGTACGCGGCATCGCGAAGCCGGCGCTCGAGGTGCTCGCCGGCGTGCCGACCGTCGTGTACGGCTTCTTCGCCCTGATCACGATCACGCCGATCCTCGCAAAATTCATCCCCGGGATGTCGACGTTCAACTCGCTCTCGGCCGGGCTCGTGATGGGCGTGATGATCATCCCGCTCATCGCCTCGCTCTCGGAGGATGCGATGACGGAGGTGCCATCCGGCCTGCGCGAGGGGGCGTACGCACTCGGCTCGACGAAGCTGGAGGTGGCCCTGCGGGTCGTGTTCCCCGCGGCCCTCTCCGGGATCATTGCCTCGGTCATCCTCGGCCTGTCGCGGGCGGTGGGAGAGACGATGATCGTCGCGATCGCGGCAGGCCAGCGTCCGACGATGACGCTGGACCCGCGCGTGCCGGTTGAGACGATGACGACATTCATCGTGCAGGTCAGCTTGGGCGACACGCCGTACGGCTCGATCGAGTATCTGACCATCTTCGCCGTGGGCAGCACGATCTTCGTGATGACGCTGATCCTCAACATCGTCTCGCATTGGTTCGTGCGCCGGTTCCGCGAGGTCTACTCCTGATGGCGTCCATCCCCGGTGCGCGCAAAGCGCACGACGAATTCTCGACCAACGTGTCTCTGCGGCAGGGCCTCGTGCGCGTTTCGATCGTCGTGGGCGTGATCTGCCTCATCTTCTCGCTCGGCACGCTGTTCTGGCTGGTGCTGGACGTGCTGCTCCGCGGGGCGAAGTGGTTCGACTGGCAGTTCCTCCAGAGTTTCGACTCGCGCTTCCCGCGTGAGGCTGGGATCAAGGCGGCACTGTACGGCACCATCTGGATGATGGGGCTCACCATCGTGATGTCACTGCCGATTGGCGTGGCGGCGGCGATCTACCTCGAGGAATACGCCCGCGAGGGGTGGCTGAAGTCGTTGATCCAGATCAACATCGCCAACCTCGCCGGTGTCCCGTCGATCATCTACGGCCTCCTGGGCCTGACCGTCTTCGTGCGGTTGCTCGGGCTCCAGCGGAGCGTGCTCGCCGGGGCGATGACGATGGCGCTGCTCGTCCTGCCGATCATCGTGGTGGCGACACGGGAGGCGCTGCGTGCCGTGCCGTCCAGTCTGAGGGATGCCTCGCTAGCGCTGGGTGCGAGCCGCTGGCAGACGATCTGGCACCACGTGCTGCCTGAGGCGATGCCCGGGATCCTGACGGGGAACATCCTCGCTGCGTCGCGGGCGATCGGCGAGACCGCGCCGCTGATCACGATCGGTGCGCTGACGTTCGTCCCCTTCACGCCGGCCGGACCGCTGGACCGGTTCACGGTGCTCCCGATCCAGATCTTCAACTGGACGTCGCGTCCGCAGGAGGCGTTCCAAAACCTGGCGGCGGCAGGCATCATCCTGCTGCTAATCGTGTTGTTGACGATGAATTCGGTCGCGATCGTGCTGCGCCAGCGGGCGCGGCGGCGCTAGGGGGTTGTGATGGTCCATGCGAGCGGCGAGGCGGGTCTGATCTCGCATGTCCCTTCAACCTTTGGGCCGGATTCGGCCCCCCGGCCCTCCGCGAACGACGGCGCGAAGGCGGGCTCCGTCGACAACGCGATCGAGGACGCGGTCATCGACCTCAAGGGCCTGAGCCTGTGGTACGGCAAGGCGAAGGCGATCGAAGACATCACGATGCGCATCGAGCGCCAGAAGGTGACCGCCCTCATCGGCCCGTCCGGCTGCGGGAAGAGCACGCTGTTGCGTTGCATCAACCGGATGAACGACCTCATCCCGGGCGTGAAGGTTGCGGGCGAGGTCTTTCTGGACGGGCAGGACATCATGGCCGAGGGCATCGACCCGGTCGAGGTGCGCCGCCACGTCGGGATGGTGTTCCAGAAGCCGAACCCGTTCCCGAAATCGATCTACGAGAACGTGGCCTTCGGCGCGCGGATCAACGGCTACCGCGGGGACATGGACCAACTCGTGCGATACGCGCTGGAGCGGGCCGCGCTCTGGGACGAGGTGAAGGACAAGTTGAAGCAGTCCGGCCTGGCGCTGTCCGGTGGCCAGCAGCAGCGGCTCTGCATCGCGCGCGCTATCGCCGTGCAGCCAGCAGTGGTGCTGATGGACGAGCCCTGTTCCGCGCTCGACCCGATCGCTACCCAGCACATCGAGGACCTGATGCGTGAGCTCGCGAAGGAGTACACGATCATCATCGTCACGCACAACATGCAGCAGGCCGCGCGTGTCTCCGACCGGGCGGCCTTCATGCTGGCGGGCGACCAACGGATCGGCCGGCTGATCGAATACCGGCCAACGGAGGAACTCTTCACGAACCCGCAGGACGAGCGGACCGAGGACTACATCACGGGCCGCTTCGGCTAGGAGCGCGCGACCGGGACGGTGAAGCAGATCGTGGTACCGCGCGGTTCGTCGGCCACCCAGATCTGGCCTCCATGCCGTGTCACGATCTCGCGGGCGATCGACAGCCCGAGGCCCGTCCCCGTGGGCCGCCCGGCCGCGCGTGCACGGTCGGACGTGTAGAAGCGCTCGAAAACACGCAGCCGCTCATTCGGCATGATGCCGGGCCCCTGGTCACGCACGCAAAATCGGACAGCGTCTCCGGCCGCCTCGGCGCCGACCGTGACGGTGTCGCCGGGCGATGAGAACTTGACCGCGTTGTCGAGGAGGTTCGTGAGCACCTCAAGGACGCGCTCGCGGTCCGCGAGCACGAGCGTCGTGGCGACCTCGGCCGAGGGCTGCGCGGCGAGCGCGACGACGGCGCGCTCGGCGAGGGGTGTGACGCGTCCGACCGCCTCCTCCACCAGGGGGCCCGCCGCCTCCGGGGCGAGCGCAAACGGCTCATCGCCCTGTTCGAGGCGGGAAAGGCGGATCAGCCGTTCAACGATCCCCTGCATACGGTCGATCTCTCCGGCGAGTTGCCGGTGGAAGCGGGCGCGCTGGTCCGCGTCCGGCACGCCGTCTTCCAGCGTCTCGGCGAGCGCGCGCGCGGCGGTGATTGGGGTGCGGAGCTCGTGGGAGATGTTGGCCACCAGGTCCTGTCGGGCACGCTCCGCCTGACGCTGGGCCGTGCGGTCGAGCGCCGTGACCACCGTCCGCCCGTCCGGCAACGCGAGGGCGGTGACACGCAGCACGAGTCCGGTCTCCAGCGTGACCTCGTGGGGTGTGCCGTCCGCCTCGCGCGCGAGGCGTGCCAGTTCGGCCTCTCGGGTGGCGCGGATGAGCGAGATGTCCAGCATCGCCTCACGCGGCCGGTTGAAGAGCGCAGCGGCGGCGGTATTCACGAAGCGAACGGTCTTGCCGGCGTCCAGCAGCAGCACGCCCTCGACCAACCGGTCGAGGACCGGGGCGACGCCGGGGTCGTCCGGCGGCTCGACAGCCGAGCCACCCCCGAGAGCGGGCCGCGCGACGCGCGTGCTGGCCCACAGGACGCCAAGCGTGGCCGCGACTGCGGCGAGGACATCCCAGGGTGAAGGCAGCCGCGTCACGCCCGTGGCAAGCAGCGCGATGAGGACGGCGGCGGCGAGGCCGTTTCGGCGCCCCCGGGTCACGGGACGAACTTGTAGCCGATGCTTCGCACCGTCTGGATATGCTCGGGATGCGCCGGGTCGTCCTCGATCTTCTCTCGGAGCCAACGGACGTGGACGTCCACCGTACGGGTCTCGCCGCGGTAGGTGATCCCCCACACGGACTCCAGGATCTGGTCGCGCGTCAGGACCTGCTCCGGGTGACGCATGAGGTACTCGAGCAGTCCGAACTCGCGCGGGCGCAACGCCACAACGGTGCCGTCGCGGCGCAGCTCATGCCGCGTCGGGTCCAACGTCAACCGCCCAGCCGTGACGGTCTGCGCCGGGTCCAGTTCCTTCGGCCCGGCGTGGCGCGAGAGGTCGTCGCGGCGCAGCAGCGCCCCGACGCGCGCCCGGAGTTCACGCATGGAGAAGGGCTTCGTGACGTAGTCGTCGGCGCCGATTTCCAGACCCTGGACGCGGTCGGGCTCGGTGTCGCGGGCGGTCATCATCAGGATCGGCACCGGGGTTTCCGCGCGCAGGATGCGGCAGACATCGAGCCCGGACATCCGCGGCAACATCACGTCCAGGATCACCGCGTCCGGATGCTGACTGCGGGCGAGTTCCAGCCCGGCCGCCCCGTCCGCGGCCGTCAGGACCTCGTGGCCGTCGAGCCCGAGGTTGTACGCGACCGCCTCGCGGATCGCGGCGTCGTCCTCGACCACGAGGACCGTCGACATATCTCGCACCGCACCATTCCTCATGGCCTCACGTTAGGGGCGCGGGCCGCCGGACGCTGCAACGGTATGTTAACGGCGGCCGCCATCCGTCCCCGGCGACGGCCCAGCGTCGCGGGTACACTCGATTCGTGTGCGGACGTTTCACGCTGACCGAGGAGAACGCGGACTGGGTGGCCGCCCAGCTCGGGCTTGAGCGCGACCAGCTGTTCGAGGAGACCTACACGCCGCGGTGGAATATCGCGCCGATGCAGCCCTCCTGGATCGTTACTGCGGAGCAGGAGGCGCGACGGGCGCGGCTGGCGACCTGGGGCCTCGTGAACTGGTTCGAGTCCAGCCGGCGCGCGGGCGCGAAGCACATCAACGCGCGGGCGGAGACGTTGGAGACGCGCCGTCCCTATCGGGAGGCGTTCGGCTCGACGCGTTGCGTGGTACCCGCGGACGGCTTTTTCGAGTGGACCGTGGATAACGGACAGCGCCTCCCGATCTGGTTCCACCGCCCTGACCGACGGGTGTTCGGATTCGCGGGCCTGTACGCTTCCGCGCGCCTCTCCGGCGAGGCCGAGGCTACGACCACCTTCACGATCATTACGACGCTGCCCAATGCCACGGTGGCCGCCGTCCACGACCGGATGCCGGTGATCCTGACGGACGAGACTGCGATCGACGAGTGGCTCTACCCGAAGCAGTCACCCGAGCGGCTCCATCGCCTGCTCAGTCCGGCACCGGACGGCTTTCTGCAGGCGATAGCAGTCAGCACCCGGGTCAACTCAGTCGCCAATGATGACCCGGCATGCCTCGACCCCGCGCCGCCGAGACCACAGCAGGGCGCCCTGCCCTTCTAGTCGGCGCAGCCCCAGCGCGAGGCCGGCGTCAGGCAGCGTGCCGCGTCACGACCTTGCGCACGCCCGGGAGCAGGGTGCGGACGCTCACCAACTCGAAGCCGGCGAGATCGGCGCGCGTCGTCAGGTGCGCCTGCACGAGGTGCCCCAGCGGCTGGGCGAGCACCACGCCGAGCGTCGCCGCGGTGAAGGCGCTGCCGAAGCGGTCTCGGACGCCGTCGCGCGGCCTCCTCGCGAGCGACGCCATGGTCGCCGCGGCCGTTACAGCGCCGGTCACGGCGATGTTCGTCCCGCACAGCGGTGAAACCGCCAGGTTCGCTTCGCCCCGTTGCATCCGGGCCAGAGCCTCCTCGGCGCACGAACGCAGGGTCGCATCGTCCACGCGGCCGAGGATGTAGAAGCCGTCCGCGGCAGCCCGACCGGCGATCCGCTGCGGGCCGCGCCGGGCTAGGAGTACCGAGACGGTGGCGTGCTCCAACCCGTGGTTGCGCCGGATATCGTCGATGCGTCGTCGGAGCCAGCCGGCATTGGGGACGTGGGGCACGCGTGGGCCTCCTCGGGTACCGATCGAGTATCGCCGATAGCCGCTCACGGGGCGCGGCTGGTCCCGGGCGCGCCGATCTCGAACTCCGCCGAGACCTCGACGCGGATCGTCGCGGTGCCGCCCGTCGGCGAGGCCAGAGTGACCGTGCCGCTCGCACGCGCGGCGGGGAGCAACGTGGGGTTGACGGTGATCGTCAGTTCAGAGCTGCACACCCCGGTCGCGCAAGGCATTCCTGATCCCGCTGCCGCGCCCGCAGGAGGGTCCACAATGAGGAAGTTGTCGCTGGCGGTCGCCTGCCAGGTCAGGACGCCGGAGCCGGAGTTGCGCACGGGCACTTTCACCGTCTGCACGGTGCGGCGGTCCTTCAAGTTGATCGTCACCGAACGCGAAGCGGCCTCGAAGACCGGCGAGCCGACGAGGCGCGCCTGGACGTCGCCGGCGATCGCCGGACGCTGGACGAGGTGCGCCGGCTGTGGCGTCGGGATGTCCATCGACGAATAGGGGAACACGAAGTTCGCCGGGCTCAACGCCTGGAAGACCGCCGGCTGCGAGAGGTCGGGGAGGGAGGCCTGCAGCGGTTCCCAGAGCGGGCGGCCGCCTCGACTCTCTGGGTGGGCCATGCAGCCCCAGACGATCTCCTGGTAGGGGTAGCGGTTGCGCGCCTGCGTCCCGTCGCAGCGCCAGGCAGGGCGGGGCGCGGCGCCGAACTGAGGGTCTGCCGGGTGGTTGCTGATGGTGGCGCCGGGCCCCGTGAAACCGTTGTACGCCCAGACTGCGAAGTACCAGTTCTCCACGATCTGCGGGTCGGACTGCGTGTCCGTCCCGGCGATCGGCCGCGCTTCGGGCGCGCCGTTCCACTTCTCGGCCAGGATCTGCGCGCCACGCGCAATGTTGTACGCGAAGTGGGTGGCGATGCTCGCCTGCCGCGGGCTGGCTTTGTTGTCCGCGCCCAGCGGCACCGTCATCCCGGTGGTCACCTGCATGATCCCGTGGCCGCAGTCGAAGGAGACCAGCCCCTCGCCGACGCTTTCAAAGCGCACGCTGGGTTGCGCCATCGTCAGGTTGGACTCGACCCATGCGATCGCTTTCAGCAGCGTCGCCGGGATGAAGGGTGCCCCGTCCGTACGGCTGGTCCGTGCGCCGCGCTCGATCGGCGGGAGACCGAAGAATGGGTCGCCTGGCACGAGGGCGTTGACCGAGGCGGCATCGATCCCCTGGAGGTACAACGTGCGCAACTGGTCGGCCTCGTAGGCGTACGGACGCCGTGGGTCGAAGGCGCACGCCTCTGCGCGCTCGGTGCCATTGCGCGCCGACAGCCCCACGAGGCCCGCCGCGACGACGAGCGCAGCCAGCACGACGACGAGGGACC
>SCTU01000233.1 GCA_004297315.1 Dehalococcoidia bacterium
TGCGTTCGCGAACACGCTGCGCTCGTCGCCCGGGGTGGTGATCGTCGGAGCAGGTGATCGCCACTGGGACATCTTCGAGCGGCTCTGCCTCGAAGCCGGCGCACGAGGCAACCTGGTGACCGACGCCTACCTCGCCGCGCTCGCGATCGAGTCGGGCTCCGAGCTGATCACGACGGACCGGGACTTCGCCCGCTTCCCCGGCCTTCGCTGGCGTCACCCGCTCGCTTGACCCGCCGCGTTGTGGTGGCGGCGCTCCGGCCGGCACCCTCGGCGTGTGCGCCGCCCGGACGCGCACGGGGGCAACGGCTAGCTTGACTGGCAGGGGGCATTCGTGAGTGAAGGCCAACACGTCCTGGTCCTCGGCGCGAGCGGCTATGTCGGCTCGCACCTGGTGCCCCGGCTGATCGAGCGCGGGTTCCGCGTGCGGGCGTCCGCACGCGACGCCGAGGTGCTGGAGGCGCGCGGCTGGGACTGCGAGGCGGTCGCGGCCGACGCGCTGCGGCCGGAGACGCTCGCGCCCGCCCTCGATGGCATCGACGTGGCGTACTACCTCGTGCACTCGATGGCCGCCGGGCGGGACTTCGCCGAACGCGACCGCCGCGCCGCCGACAATTTCCGGGCGGCCGCCGAGGCCGCCGGGGTGCGGCGGATCATCTACCTCGGCGGGCTGCAGGCGGAGGACGGCGCGTCGGAACACCTCGCCTCGCGGCGCGAGACCGGGGAGCACCTGCGCGCGGGCCCGATCCCGGTGACCGAACTGCGGGCGGGGATCATCGTCGGCGCCGGCTCCGCCGACTTCGAGGTGATCCGCGACCTCGTCTTCCACCTCCCGGCGATGACCACCCCGCGCTGGGTCCGCTCACGTACGCAGCCGATCGCCCTCGATGACCTGGTCGAGTACCTCGTGCGTCTGCCGGAGGTAGAGGAGAGCGCCGGACGCACCTTCGACGTCGCGGGGTCGGAGACGCTGTCCTACGCCGACCTGATCCGGACCTTCGCACGCGTGGTGGGGCGTCGCGTCCGCATCGTCCCGCTGCCCGTGCTGACGCCCCGACTCTCCTCGTACTGGCTGGACCTAGTCACCTCGGTACCCGCGAAGGTCGCGCGCCCGCTGATCGACGGCCTGCGGCACGACCTGCTCGCGGACGACGCGGCGATCCGCGCGCTGATCCCAATCCCGCTACATGGCTACGAGGATGCGGTGCGCGCCGCGCTCGAAGCGGAGGCGGCCGATGCCGTGACGGCTCGCTGGGCGGAGGGCTCGCTGGTGCTCCGTCGCTACCGCCGCGACGTCGCCTTCTACAGCAAGCGGGCGACGGCATACGCCGAGGCGGGGGCGTCCGTGGAGCGGCTGTGGGCGGCGGTTGCCGCGGTCGGCGGATCGCGCGGCTGGTACTACCTCGACTGGCTGTGGGAACTGCGCGGCCTGCTCGACCGGCTGATCGGCGGCGTGGGGATGCGGCGCGGGCGGCGTCAGTCGCTCGCCGTCCGGGTCGGCGACGCGATCGACTTCTGGCGGGTGGTCGGCGTCGAGCCGGGGAAGCGCCTCGTGCTGGTGGCGGAGATGAGACTGCCGGGGACCGCCTCGCTCGACCTTGAGGTGGAGCCGCTGGGCCCGGAGCGGTCGGCGCTGACGGTGACGGCGCGGTTCCACCCCGCGGGGGTGCTGGGGCTGCTGTACTGGTATGTCCTGTGGCCGGTCCACGGCCGCCTCTTCCGGGGGATGGCACGGGCGATCTGCGCGGCCGCCGGTTCTGCTCAGGAACTGGTGGGCACGTAGGGCGCGGCGGGCTAGGCCCGGGCGGTGCGCCTGAACAGCACGGTCAGGAGCGCGCCACCCACGATGAGAGTGACCCAGGCGATCGAGATCAGCGCGATCTCGAGGCGGTACTCGACGTCGTGGCCGTAGCGGACTGCCATTCCGCCGGTCGCGACGATCGCGGACGCGAACCCCGCGCCGAATAGCCATTGCAGCGCACGCCCCAGGCGACCGCGTCCCGCGAAGGCAGGCATCACCAGTGCCAGGGCGGCGCTCATCAGGAGATAACCGAGCACCTCGAGCGCGATGAAGACGCCGTGCGGGTTGTACTGCGAGAAGAGCGACAGGCCGTCGGTCTCGCCTCGCAGTACGCTTGGCTGGATGACCGTCAACTGGATGACGTAGTCCGTCGCCAGCAGCGTGGCGGACATGCCCGCCGTGGCGAGCGCTGCCAGCGTGAAGGGCCCCGTCCCGTTTCGTGCCCAGTAGTGGATGCATGCGATCAGCAGGGGGAACACGAGCGCCAGCGCCGTCGCGGGGAACATCCAGAAGTAGTCGCGCGGGAAGAAGGCGACGATGTCGATGTACGGATAGGCGACGCATGAGTCGAGGGCGCACATCGGTCCGGACCGTGGAGGCGTCGCAATCGCCATGCCGAATGAGACGACCGTGAGCAGCGTCGTAACCAGCGCCGTCCAGAATCCAGCCCGGCTCGCGATGCGCCCCTGGCCGTTGTCGTCCCGGTCATCCCTCACGGCATCCTGCCTTCCAGCTGTCCCCGGCGCGAGCGTACAGGCACTCAAGTGCACCGTAATCGTGCCCGCCCACTGCTCCGCCTCGCACGAGTACTGCAGTCCAGCGCCGCTCACGGGGTCGTAGGCGGATATCAGCCCACTGCATGGCGGGTGGCCCATCGGGTCACGAAGTGCCTCAGGCCTGCCCTCGCGCAGCGCGGTCGGCCTCGGCGGTGGCGAGGCTCGCCGCACGCAGCAGGAGGGCGCCGGCGACGACCGGCGGAAGCAGGAAGAGCGCCACGCCGACGAGGGCGGCGGCGGGACTCAGCCCTGCCCCACGCGCGAAGAACGGGTAAGCCAGCACGAGGATCAGGCTCGCCCCGAGGAGTATGAGGCCGCAGGTGCGCGGGTATCGAGAACCCGCCGCGAGCAAAGCGGCCAGCGGTATCAGTTGGAGCAGGTGGGACAGCCCAATCAGCTCGCCGCTGGCCGACTCTCCGAGCGTGATGATCGTGAGCAGGATCAGCGTGGGTGCGGCGGCGACCAACGCCGCGACCTTGCATCCCCGGGGACTACGAGGGACGAGCCCTCGAAATGCGTCCACGCCTCGCCCTTCGCGTGAGCCGTTGGGGGCGTCCTCGCCATCCTCCCGAGATCAGCATGCACCCAGATTGGGCGAGTCCGGGCGGACGTTTGGCCCCTCTCGTCGGGGACGTTTGTCCTTCCTCTGTATGAATTCTGTATGAGGTCTGCAAGAGCAACCCGAAGGGGTCCGCTCGGAGGCCGTACCGAGGGAATGACGCCCGCGTGACGGCCCGTCATCTATGGTTGGCCTGACCCTCTCTCCGATGGTCACTAGTCTCGAATGGAGACTGCTCATGGGCCTGCTCTTACTCGTCTTGGTATTGCTCCTCTTGTTCGGTGGCGGCGCGTGGGCGCTCACCTCGAATTTGCTGGTGGTCTTGGTGATCGTGCTGGTGGTGGTCGCCCTCGGCGGCGTCGGGACCCGAGGCCGCTACTGGGGCCGTTAGTCCGCGTCCGGCGCAGTTGAGGCGCTGGTAGCCAGACATAAGAACGAGGCCGCCGAAAGGCGGCCTCGTGCGTGCTCGAGGGGTGGGGCGCTACGGCCCAGGGCGGCCTTCGCATGCCGAATGCCCTTGAAAACGCCGCCACACATGTGCAAGATGGGACGGCCAACGTGGCTCTATTCCGGGCACCGGACATGCCTAGCGGATCGATCCTGGTCCTCGACGACGCGCCTGAGATGCGCTCGGTGTTCGTCAACGTCCTCAGCGAGGACGGGTGGGAGGTGGTCGCGACCGCCGACCCCGACGAGGCTTTGCGCGTCGCGCGGGAGCAGCAATTGGCAGCCGTGATCTTCGACCTGCGATTGGGAGGATCGGGGGGCACCTCCTTTTATGACGCCCTCCGCGACGGCGGCCACAGCCTGCCCGCGATCCTGTGTTCCGCGTGGGGTGAGGCGCCGGAGGTCGCCGCGTCACTAGGCGTCCCCTTCGTGCCCAAGCCGTTCGACATCGACGCGCTCTTGAGCAGGGTCTCGGGTGCAGTCAACGGCCATCCTTCTGCCGTGCTGGAGGCGCTCCCGGAGCAGCAGGGAACGGTCAGCAGGCAAACCGGAGAAAACGCCGCCCGTTAGCCCGCGCCCGGCGCCGTGGAGGCGTCGTCATTCGGACATAACAACGAGGCCGCCCGAAGGCGGCCTCGTGCGTGCTCGAAGGCGTGGGGCTACTGGCCGAGGGCAGCCTTCGCCTGTGCGACGACCTGGCCGAAGGCGGCGTCGTCGCGGACGGCGAGGTCCGCGAGGACCTTGCGGTTGAGGTCGACACCGGCTTTGCGCAGGCCGTCCATCAGCCGGCTGTAGGTGAGGCCGTGGAGGCGGGCGGCGGCGTTGATGCGGACGATCCAGAGCTCGCGGAAGTCGTTCTTCTTGTCGCGGCGGTGGATGGTCGCGTAGCGCAGCGCGTGCATCATCGCCTGGTGGGCGACCTTGATGTTCGTGCGCTTCTTGCCTCGGTGCCCCTTGGTGACCTCGAAGATCTTCCGGTGGCGCTCACGGGTCTGGACGCGGTTGCGAGTTCGAGGCATGGGGTCAGTCCTTCGTGCTGGGGGTCAGGCCGGGCCGGGCTCTAGCCGGCGTAGGGGAGGTTGCGCTTCAGGGCGCGGACGAGCGTCGGGTCCGCCACGGAGTCACGACGGTTGTCGTACATGTGGGGGCGCGAGCGCTTGGCGCGCTTCGGGTTGGCGGTGCGGAGCATCAGCTTGCCGGTCGCGGTGAGGCGGACGCGCTTCGCGGTGCCCTTGTGGGTCTTCATCTTCGGCAAGGCAACGCTCCCTCAGGCCTCGATCAAACGCCAGCGCCTAGTCGGCGGTGACGGCGGCAACAGCAGTGGCCTCGGCGGCCACCTTCTTTTCGTCCCGAGCCTTGATGCTGGCGGCGGAGGCCGCCTTCTTGCTCGGGTCCAGCACCATCGTCATGAAGCGCCCCTCGAGCCCGGGGGACTTCTCCAGGTCAGCGACGTCCTTCAAGGCCTCGTGGAACTCGGTGAGGAGTGCCTGGGCGACCTCCGGGTGGGTGATCTCACGCGCCCGGAACATCACGGAGACTTTGACCTTGTCGCCCTCGAGCAGCAGCTTGCGGGCGGTGCGGATCTTGAAGTCACGGTCGTGCCGGTCGATCTTCACTTTCATCCGGACTTCGCGCAACTCCACCTGTTTGGAGCCGCGGCGGCCGTCCCGTTCTTTCTTGGCCTGTTCGTATTTGAACTTGCCGTAGTCCATGATTTTGACCACGGGCGGCGAGGCCGTCGGAGCGATCTCGACGAGGTCCATGCCGGACTCTTCGGCGAGACGCTGGGCGTCCCAACCAGACATGATCCCGAGCTGTTCGTCTCCCCGGATCACCCGGACCTGGGGGACCCGAATCTGCTCGTTAATGCGCAATTCCTTCGCGATCGAAGCGCTCCTCTTCCCGTGCGGCCCCAGGGGCGGCCGCCACAAGTCGTCATTCTACAGTACGGATGTACGAGGCCGCGTCAGGGGAGGCCCGACCGCGACTCGGGG
>SCTU01000234.1 GCA_004297315.1 Dehalococcoidia bacterium
GCGGCCGCCTCCTGGTACAGCGGCAGCCGCTCGGACTGGACGTACGGCCCGTACGGCCCGCCGATGTCCGGCCCCTCGTCCCAGTCGAGGCCGAGCCAGCGCAGGGACTCAAGGATGCGCAGGGCAACGCCTACCCCTGCTTCTGCTCGTCCGAAGAGCTCGACGCGCTGCGCGCACGGCAGCAAGCGGAGCGGCGCGCCCCGGGATACGAGGGCAAATGCCGGACGATCCCGCCCGCCGAGGCGCGGGCGCGAGTCGAACACGGCGAACCGCACGTCATCCGCTTCGCCACCCCGCGCGAGGGCGCGACCACCGTGCAGGACCTGCTGCGCGGCGACGTGACGGTCGAGAACCGCACGCTGGACGACTTCGTCATCCTGAAGTCGGACGGCTTCCCCACGTACCACCTCGCGCATCCCGTGGACGACACGGCGATGGCGATCACCCACGTCACACGTGGCGACGAATGGTTGCCCTCCGCACCACGCCACGCCTTGCTGTTCGACGCCCTCGGCTACCCGCGTCCGACCTACGTCCACACACCGATCATCCTCGCGCCCGGCGGCGGAAAGCTCTCGAAGCGGCACGGCGCGAAGTTCGTATTGGAGTACGCAGAGGAGGGATACCTTCCCGACGCGCTGCTGAATTTTCTCTGCATCACAGGCTGGGGACACGGGGACGAGACGGTCTTCACACGCGAGCGGCTCATCGAGTTGTTCGACCTCGCCGACCTTTCCCTCAACCCGGCGACGTTCGATATGGACAAGCTCAACTGGTTGAACGGCGTCTACCTGCGCGAGATGGCGGAACGCGACCTTGCCGAACTCCTCGCACGGCGGCTTGAGGTCGACCTTCCGCCTGAGGTCCTGCGCCCCCTCGACCGCGCATTCGTGGAGGCGCTGACTCCGCTCGTGCGTGAACGGATCCAGGTGCTGGCGGACGTCACTGCGCTCGTCGACTTCTTCTTCCTCGACGAGGTGCCGACGCCGCCGCGCGAGGAGTTTCTCCAGAAGCGGTTCAAGGAGGACGCGGCCGCGGCGGCGAGCGCGCTGGACGCGGCGGCAGCCACGCTCGAAGGCGTGAGTGCTTGGGAGACAGCCGCCATCGAGGCCGCCCTCCGCGGGCTCGCCGAAGCGACGGGCATGCGCGCGGGTGACCTGTTCACGCTCATCCGCCTCGCGGTCACGGGGAAGCGTGTCTCGCCGCCTCTCTTCGAGTCGATCGAACTGCTCGGCGACACGCGGGCGGTGGACTCGCTCCGCCGCGCTGCGGCGGCGCTACGCGCGTAGGCGACCGGTTCACCGAAGCCGGAAAGCCGCTCTATACTGCGAAGGTCGCTGGGGATTCGTCTAAAGGTAGGACAGCAGATTCTGGATCTGTCAGTCGGGGTTCGAATCCCTGATCCCCAGCCAGTCGCCTTTGAGACGGCCCCCGGATCCGGGGGCCGTCTTGTTATTCGGGGCCCACGACACATCCGGCGCGCGGAGTGCACTGCCTGAGACGCACCGTTAGACTCGGCAGGCCGCATCAAGCGACACAAAGGAAGGTACGGGCGTGGGTAAGCTGGATGGCAAAGTCGCGATTGTCAGCGGGGCCAGCCGTGGCATCGGCGAGGCGATCGCTGAGTTGTTCGCGCAGGAAGGCGCCCGCGTCGTGTGCGCCGCGCGCACGCTGAACGAAGGCGACCACCAGTTGGAAGGCTCGCTGGGCCGCACCGTCCAACGCATCAAGGACGCCGGCGGTCAGGCCGTTGCCGTCCAGGCCGACGTCTCGAAAGAAGAGGACTGCATGCGGCTGGCGGAGGCCGCGAAGCAGGCTTTCGGGTCCGCGGACATCCTCGTGAACAACGCCGCGCTCAACTACTACATCCCGATCGTCGACTACCCGGCGAGCCGCTGGATGCGCTCGTTCGCGGTGAACGTCCACGGGCCGTTCATGCTCTCCCGTGCCGTGCTGCCAGACATGATCGCGAAGCGCTCGGGCGCCATCGTCAACATCTCGTCGGGCGCGGCGATCGGGCCGGGCCGCGGGCCTTACCCCGGCGCGAAGGCCACCGGTGGGGTGATGTACGGCGCGTCGAAGGCCGCGCTGGAACGCTTCACGCAGGGCCTCGCCCAGGAGGTGTATGAGCACGGCATCACGGTCGCGTGTTTCTCGCCCTCGCAGGTCGTGCCGACCCCCGGCACGGTCTTCCACCACCTCGTAGACGGGCTGGACGACCCGCGTGGCGAACCGCCTACGATGATGGCGCGGGCGGCGCTCCTCTGCGCCAGCGAGCCGCTGGACCGGATCACCGGCCGCGTGGGCTACAGCCAGCAGTTGCTGCAGGAGTTCGGCTGGATCGCCGATGGGCGCGGCACCGGGATCGACCGGGCCGGCTCCGGCTTCTCCCAGATGTAGAGCGAGGTCGCAATGCACGAAGCCCTGCGTCCGCTGTCTGAGGTCAAGGCGCTGCGTGACCCGTGGTTCGTCGCGGCGTTCTCTGGCTTCACGGACCAGCCGGGCGCAGCAAACCTCGCCGTGAAAACGCTCGTGGACGCATGGGCCGCCGAACCCTTCATGGACCTGGACCCCGAGCGCTTCTATGACTTCACCGTCCAGCGCCCGCGCGTGCGTCTGGAGAACGGCGAGCGCGTCCTCGACTGGCCGGAGAACCGGGTCTGGCTCGCGCGGCCCGAGGGCACCGCTCACGACGTGCTCCTGATGACGGGTGTGGAGCCGCACCTCCGCTGGCGGACGTTCACGCTGGCGATCGAGGACATGCTGCGCAGCGCCGGCTGCACCACCTCGGTCACGCTCGGGGCGCAGGGGTCGCCCGTGCCCCACACGCGGCCGCTGCCGGTGAACCTCTCGGCGTCTCATCCGGAATTCGAGACCGCGTTCGGGCTCAAGGCGCCGCAGTCGAGGTACCAGGGGCAGACCGGGATCGTTGGCGTGCTGAACCTGCACCTCCGCGCGCAGGGCTGGAAGAACGCGAGCCTGTGGGGGATGTCACCGCACTACATCAACACCGGCCCCAACCCGCACGTCGCCATCGCTCAGATCGCGCTGCTCGACCGCGCCCTGGGCACATCGACCGACCTCACTGCCCTGCGCGAACAGGCGGAGCGCTTCGACGAACAGGTCAACGAGGTGCTGCGCGAGTCCGGCGGTGAGGCGCAGCAGTACGTGCGTCAACTGGAAGAACAATACGACAACCAGCGCCCGTCGTTGCCCTCACCCGGGGACAAGCCCCCGGCAGAGCTGCCTCCGACGGGGGACATCCTGGACGACCTCGAGCAGTTCCTGCGCGACCAGCGCAAGGGGCCGGACGCACCGTAGCGGCGTCCTCTAGCCGGCGGCAGCGAGCACTGCGAGCGCCGTCAAACCGAAAAGCACCACCGAGATCAGCAGCGGCACGTCGCGCGAGATTAGTTCGTCGGCGTTCTTCTCCGGCTGCTGCTCGGCAATCAGGCGGTAGCGGAACACGCCGTAGAGCACGAACGGCAGCGTGAGCAACATCGAATGGTCCGGGGGCAGGTTCTCCGCACTCACGACGTAGAGCGTGTAGGCGACGATCGTCGCCGACGCCGAGACCGACGACATCTGGTCGAGCACCTCGAGCGTGTACTCCCCCAGCACGCCTCGATGGGCGCCCGCATCCCCGGCCATCAGGACGAGTTCCTGACGCCGTTTGGCCACCGCGATGAACAAGGCCCCGAGCGTCGTGCAGACGAAGAGCCAGGGTGAGATCGGCACCCCGATGACGACCGCGCCGGCCACGGCACGCAGCGCGAAGCCGGACGCGATCACGACCACGTCCACGATCACGAGCCGCTTCAGCCAGAGGGAATAGGCTGCCGTCAGCGCGGCGTAGCCGGCAGCGACCGCGCCGAAGTCGACCTCGAGGACGAACGCACCGGCGACACCACCGAGGACCAGCAGAGCGCCCCCGACGTACGCAGTAGGCAGCGGCAGCCGTCCGGACGCGACGGGCCGGAGCCGTTTGCGCGGATGCAAGCGGTCGCGCTCGACGTCCACGGCGTCGTTCAACAGATACTCGCCCGAGGCGATGGCGTTGAACAGCCAGAACCCCGCGAAGGCGGACACGAGCAGCGGCCACCAGGTGCTGGGGTCGTCCCACACCCAGGCGGCGCGCGCAGAGAAGATGAATGCAGCGAAGAGCAGCAGGTTCTTCTGCCACTGCATCGGACGGCAGGCGACGAGGAAGTCGCGGACGACGCTGCTGGTCGAGACTGAGGCTGTCGGGGCCAACATCGCGCGCTCCGCCTCGCGCCGTAGCGCGCGTCGCTTCACTCCGGGCAACCGTGACGCGGACGGCTTCGGGCGGAGTCGAAGCCTCGCATGGCGGCTAGCCTAGCCGCGCACGGCCCGGCGCCGCAATCCTCCATGCAACCGGCGCCCGCCGCTGCCAGCCACTGCTACGCTGAGACCGGGCAGACGACCGGGGGGCCGAGCACAGCCGATGAGCGCGACAGCGGAGGTGTTTGGGTCGCGCGCCGAGCGTGCCGGGGGGCGGCGACGGCTTGAATTCCTTGGCATCTTCGCGCCTTCACGTGAGGACGCGGCCTGGTTCTTCGGGATCTTCCTACCCGCCCTCGCCGGGGGGTGGTGGCTGGTCTACATCGCAGAGATCTGGGTAGGCGACGCGATCTCCCGCGTGAACCAGGCCTACTCCGTCGTGCTCGGGCGGGACCCCCACCTTGGGGCGATCGGGTTCATCTGGCCGCCGCTGCCGTCCGCCCTCGAGCTCCCGTTCGTGCTCGCGCTCGGGCCATTCACGCCGCCCGTCTTCGCCGGCCAGATCGTCTCCGCATTCTTCTCCGGCTTGCTCGCCGTCGCACTGAACCGCACGCTGGAGCAGACGCGCGTGCCGCGCCGCTGGCGCGTGCCCCTCGTGCTGTTCACGATGCTGAACCCGCTCGTGGTCTACTCCGCGATCAACGGGATGACGGAGAACATCTTCCTGTTCTTCGCCGTCGCGGCCACCGGCGAATTGATCCGCTGGAACCCCGGCGACCAGAAGGGGCTGGTCGTCGCGGCCTTGTACATCGGCCTCGGTTTCCTCGTCCGGTACGAGGCCGTGGCGTTTGCGGGGGCGGGCGCGGTCGCCTTGATCGTCCGCGTCTGGAGCCGGCCGCTGCAGCAGGACCACCTCGAGGCGATCCTCACCTCCTTCATCGCGCCCATCGCGTACTGCATCGGCCTGTGGGTGCTATGGAACGCGTTGTTTGCCGGCGACCCGCTGTTCTTCCTCACAGGAAGCGGCTCGAACACGTTCCACACGAGCCCGATCCGGGCTGGCGCCGACCCCGTGCTCTCCCCGCTCTACCACCACGTCGTTGCGTCGTTCCTCTGGAGCGCACGGCGGGTCTTCAGCCTCTTCCCGGCGTTTCTCCCACTCCTCGCCTTCATCGGCGTGCGCGCGATCTGGAATCGCGACCGCGGGACGGCGATGCTCGTCGGGATGGCCGCGGTCGGGCCGGTGTTTGAGTGGTCGCAGATCTTCCGGGGCCAGCTGCTGCCGATGCACCGGTTCTGGATCTACCCGGTGGGGTTCATGCCATTGCTCG
>SCTU01000235.1 GCA_004297315.1 Dehalococcoidia bacterium
CGGCGCCGATCGGGACGCCGCCTCCCAGCCCCTTCGCAAGCGTCATAATGTCGGGCTCCACCCCCGCCTGCTGGTGCGCCCAGAGCGTGCCGGAGCGGCCGCAGCCCGTCTGCACCTCGTCCAGGATGAGCAGAATGCGCTGCTCGTCGCACCAGCCGCGCACGCTCTTCAGGTAGTCCGCGTCCGGGACGTTTATGCCGCCCTCGCCCTGCACGGGTTCCAGGAGCACGGCACACGTCCGGCCGGTCGTCGCGGCTTTGATCTGCCCCACGTCGTTGTAGTCGACGAAGACGAAGCCGGGCATGGGCGGTCCGAACGGCTCGCGGTAGTGCGGCGTGCCCGTCGCGGCGACGGCCGCGAGAGTGCGGCCGTGGAACGAGTTGTGCGTCGAGATGATCTCGTAGGCCCCGGCCCGGTGTTGGATGCCCCACTTGCGCGCGATCTTGATCGCGCCCTCGATCGCCTCTGCGCCCGAATTGCAGAAGAAGACGCGGTCGAGGGCGGAGTTGGCGACGAGCAATTCGGCGAGGCGCGTGCGTTCCTCCGTGTAGAACAGGTTCGACGTCGCCATCAGCGTGTGCGCCTGCTTCGCGATCACCTCCGCGAGGCTGGGGTCGGCGTGCCCCAGCGAGTTGACGGCGATCCCCTGGATGAAGTCGAGGTATTCGCGGCCCTCGGAGTCCCACACCCGCGTGCCCTCACCGCGCGCGACCGTCAGCGGCATCCGCCGGTAGTTCGTCATGTGGACCTTGGCGTCCCGCTCAGGGATGTCGCTCACCGGGTGCTCCTTCGTCGTCGGTCTACCGAGCAGGGGTGGGTGCGGGCGTCGGCGTCCCGATCTGCCGCTGGATCGCGTCCAGCAGTTGCTTCAGCCGGTCGAGTTCGGCCTGCGTCGTCTGCTGGCTGCGCTGCGCTTCCTCCAGCAACCGCTGGAGGTCACCCGTCGGGATCGCGCGCGGCAGAGGCGTCGCCGTGGTGCCGGGCTGCCCCGCTGGCGTCGGGCTCGCCTGGCCGCCTGGTTGCGGCTGGCCCCCTTGTCCCGCGTTCGGCAGTTGCGCCGCGCCGGGAAGCGACGATGGGCGCTTGCCAAGCAGCACCTCGATCGCCTCGGTGAGGGTGCGTTCCATCGCCACACTGTTACCGTTTGCCACGACGACCCGCACGAGCTCCGGCAACCGCGAGTTCTCCGCCTGCAGATAGATCGGCTCGACAAACAGGAACGAGGAGCCGACGGGGATCATCAGCAGGTTGCCGCGGATCACCTGCGACCCCGATTGGTTCCACAGCGTCAGTTGCGCTGAGATCCCGGGGTTCTGGTCGATCCGCGCCTCGATCTGTGCCGGGCCGAAGACCAGCGTCTCAGTCGGGAAGCGATAGCCCCGCAGGGTGCCATAGAGGTCGCCGTCCGAACGCCCCGCGAGCCAGGCGACGGTGTTCTGCCGCTGGCGTGGCGTAAACGGCATGATCAGCACAAACTCCGGCTTGCCCTCCGGCTTCCCGTCCCCACGCGGCAGGGACATCACGACGTAGTACGGCTCAACCGGCTGTTCCTGGTCACGGAACCGCTCAGTGGGGATGTTCCAGGCGTCTTCGCCGATGAAGAGCACATTGGGGTCCGTGATGTGGTAGCGGAGGTAGGTTCGCGACTGCATCTTGAAGAGGTCCAGCGGGTAGCGGAGGTGCTCGCGAAGGCCGCCCGGCATGTCCGAGAGCGGGTGCAGCAGGTCTGGGAAGACCTTCGCCCACGTGGCCGCAACCGGGTCCCCGGGGTCCTGCAGATAGAACCGCATGTCGCCGGTCTGGGCGTCCACCGTGATCGTCACGCTGTTGCGGATGTAGTTTGTGCCACCCTCGCGCGGCTGGGAGTACGGGAAGCGCGTCGTCGAGGTGTACGCCGACATCAGCCACAGCACCCGGCCGTCCAATGTGACCGCGTAGGGGTCGCTGTCGAGGTGTAGCCAGGGTGCGACATGCGTCACGCGCTCGGTGATGTTCCGCCGCATCAGGAGGCGTGAGTCGGCCGTCACCCGCTCCGAGATCAGCAGGTTCTGGTCGCCGAGTTGCCAGGCCAGCGCGATCTTGCGGATGATCGAGTTCATCCGGATGCCGCGGTCCGGCACGTAGTGGGTCTCCGCGTTGCCCTCGCCGAGCGGATAGTCGAACTCTGGCTCGCTGGACCGGCCTACGACGTAATGGTTCGTCAGTTCCCCGAAGTAGATGCGGGCGCCGTCCGGGGTGATCGGCAGCACGTCCGACTTCGGCGGGATGTCCGAGGTCAGGAGGATCGGCAGACCCTCCTCGCGCACCTCGTTGACCGGCGAGATCACGGCGCCGAAGCCGTGCGTGAGCTGCAGTCGCTCCCGTGTCCAGTTCCGGTCCTGTGCCCGTGTCACGTCCAACTCTCGCGTCGCGATCATCACCTGCCGCGTGCGCCCTTCGAGCGTGTAGCGGTCCACGTCCACATCGCGGAATGTGTAGAACTGGCGGATCGCCTGGATCTGGTTGAACGTGTCGAGCAGCGGGATCGGGTCGAGCAGCCGGATGTTCCGGATCGTCTCCGGGTTCTCCTCGAACTCCTTGGGCGTGACCGCCTGGTTCGCCGGGTATTGCGCCTCCTCGACGCGGTCGAGGCCGAAGGCGAAGCGTGTCGCCTCGATGTTCCGGCCGATGAACATCTCCTCTTTCTGCCGCTCGTTCGGGTCGACCGCGAACCGCTGCACGGTGGAGGGATAGAGCACCCCGCCGACGATGCCGGCGAACACCCAGAGGCCCAGCGCGAACGCCGGCGCACGGTAGCCTCGTTCGGACATGAAAGGGTTCAGGGCGGTCGCCGCCGCGGCGAACAGGCCGAGGGCGACGAGCAGGTAGCGCACCGGGAGCCGCGCGTGCACGTCGGTGTACATCGCGCCGTAGACGATGCCGCTGCCGTCGTTGACGAGGTCGAACGTGCCGAGGTAATGGCCCGAGGCGATCAGCAGGATCATCACCGCCGCCAGCAGCGAGAGATGAATGCGCATCGGCCGCGTGATGTTCAACTCGAACCGCTGGAGCGACAGCGTCAGCGCGTACACCGCTCCAGCCCCCAGCAGAGAGAGCGCAGTGAGGCCAAGCAGCCATGCTCGGAGAGCATGCCAGGCCGGGAGCGTGAAGAGGTAGAACGAGATGTCGCGCCCGAACTGCGCGTCCGTGCGTCCGAACGGCACGGCGTTCCGCCAGGCGGCGAGCGTCTTCCACCCCCCCGCGGCACCCGCGCCGAGGATGAGCGCGAGGAAGATGGTGCCCGCCACGAAGACGATCGTCGCGAGCCTCCGGATCGCCTCGGGGTCCACCTCGTCGAGGAATGACTCGTCGATGCCCTGTGGCGCGAGCCGCCGGGCCAGCCAGATGTTCCCGCCGAGCGCCACCACCGTGACGAGGGCGCCCACGATGAAGAGCGAGGTCTGCCAGACGACGACCGTGCGATACACCGAGCCGAAGCCGACGGACGAGAACCAGAGCACTTCGACGTAGATCGACTTCAGTGTGTCGAATAGCAGAAACACGACGACCGCCGCCGCCGCCAGGCCAGCCCACTTCACGGCGCCGGTGGGCGGGCGGCGCTGGCCGCCGGACGTGCCGAAGCGGAAGATCTCCGGCGGGGGGCCGAGGTTTCCTCGGTCGTCCTGCGGGTCGTGAAAGCCCATGTGTCTCCTGCGTCCTCGTGCCCCGCGGCGGATGCGCCTGCTCAGGCCACGATGCGCGTGCCGACCCGTTCGCCTGAGGCGACCCGACGCAACATGCCAGGGACGGTGCCGTCCGCCATCGAAGCGGCCACGCCAGCCTCCGCTGCCCGGAAGCAGGCGTCGACCTTCGGAATCATACCCCCCGCGAGGACGCCGGCTTCGCGTAACGCACGGGCGCGCGCCTGATCCAGTTCCGGCACGAGCGCGCCCTGGCCGTCCAGCAAGCCCTCGACGTCCGTCAGGAACACGAGGCTGTCCGCTCGCAGCGCCCGCGCGACCTCCCCCGCCACCGTGTCAGCGTTGATGTTGAGCGGTTGCGACGGCCGCTCGAGCCCGATCGGGGCGATCACCGGGATCAGGCCG
The DNA here is from genome assembly GCA_004297315.1 of Dehalococcoidia bacterium. Lineage (GTDB taxonomy): Bacteria > Chloroflexota > Dehalococcoidia > UBA2979 > UBA2979 > SURF-43. Next base: position 4,086 of record SCTU01000235.1, read on the forward strand.
GCGTCCAACAGGCCGCGCAGCACCTCGGCGTCCACGCCGGTGACCCGTCCCACGAAGCCGAGGCGCTCGTCGTACCGCTCAGCCGTTACGAGGCCGCTGTCGACGCCGCAGAGGCCGACCGCGCGTCCGCCGAGCGCGACGATTTCCCCGACCAGTTGCGTGTTCACGACGCCGCGCAGCACCCCGACCACGACGTTGATCGCGTCCGCGTTGGTCGAGCGGAGCCCGTCGACGAACTGGGACGGGATGTCGAGGCGCTTCAGCCAGTCCGTGATCATCGCACCGCCGCCATGCACGACGACGGGGCGCTCGCCGACGCGGTGCATCGCGACGATGTCCTGCAACGTCGTGTCCTCTGAGCCCAGCGTCGAGCCGCCGATCTTCACAACGGTCGTGCGCGCCATGTCGATGCCTCTCGTTAGGTGGTGTAGTCCGCGTTGATGCTCACGTACTCGGCGGTCAGGTTGCAGCCCCACGCCGTGGCCGCCTCGGAGCCCGCGCCGAGGTGGATGCGCAGTTGGACGTCCTCGCCAGCCATCGCGCGTGAGACCGCCTTCAGGTCGGCCTCGGTCGGCTGCCCCTCCCGCAGCACCTGGATCTCGCCGATCCAGACCGAGGCCCGAGCGGCCTCAAAGTGCGCACCCGAGCGGCCGGCGGCCATCATCACGCGGCCCCAGTTCGGGTCACGGCCCGTGACCATCGTCTTGATCAGCGGTGACGAGGTGATCGTGCGGGCGGCGAGCCGCGCGTCCTCCGCACTGGCCGCGCCCTCCACGACCGCCTCGATCAGGCACGTCGCGCCCTCGGCGTCGCGGGCGATCGCGCGCGCGAGCCGGCGCGCGACGGCCTCGATCGCCGCGGCCACGGCGACCGCAGCGGGGTGGGCGGCGTCGAGGGGCGCGCCGCCGGCCAGCCCGGAGGCCAGCAGCAGCGCTGTGTCGCTCGTCGAAGTATCCATGTCGACGTCGATCATGTTGAACGACCGGGAGGCGACATCGCGCAAGGTGGCGTCGAGCCATGCCGGGTCGGCGGGGGCGTCAGTCGTGATGAAGGCGAACATCGTCGCCATGTCGGGGTGGATCATCCCGGCGCCCTTGGCGCAGCCACCGACGGTGTAGGTGTGTCCGCCCGCGGTGATGCGCGCGGCGGCCTGCTTCTCGTGCGTGTCGGTGGTCATGATCGCGCGCGCGAAGCGGAGGCCGCCGTCGGCCGCGAGGGCCACCTCGGACAGTCCGCGCTCCACCTTCTCCATCGGCAGCGGCCGCCCGATGACCCCGGTGGAGGCCACGAGCACCTCGCGCGCGTCGCAACCGAGGCGGGCGGCCGCCAGCGCGGCGATGCGCGCGCAGTCGCGCTCGCCCTGGTCGCCCGTGACGGTGTTCGCGTTGCCGGAGTTGCAGACGAGGCCGCGCACCAGGCCGCGTTCGGCAAGCACCGACTTGTCCCAGGCGACGGACACGCCGGTCACGGCGTTCTTCGTGAAGATCCCGGCGACGCTGAGCGGGCCTGTGCCGCCCAGGATGCCGATGTCCAGGCGCGGGTCGTCGCCGTAGGTCTTGATCCCGGCGTAGGCGCCGCCGGCGACGAACCCCGCGGGGGTGGTGACGTGTCCGCCTTCGATCCATTCGAGGCCGGTCGGTTCCGGGGTGGGATGCGGCATGGTGAGACTCCGACGGCTGAGGACGGGTGGGCGCGGCGCGCGGTCTAGCCGAGGCGCCGGAAGCCGGTACGCGCGCGGCGCACACGCAGGTCAGCGGCGTGGCGATGGGCGCGCGTGGTCGT
>SCTU01000236.1 GCA_004297315.1 Dehalococcoidia bacterium
CGGGCGGCCGAGCGCGGTCGCGAGCGGGTACCGGCCCTCGTAGATCACGTTCGCCTGGAGCGCGGGGAAGACGAAGTAGCGAAGGAAGTCTTCCCGCGCGTCCACCACGTCGATGCCCGCGGCGCCGGCCTCGGCCGAACGGCGGCGGGCGCCCTCGACGTCACCGAGCGCGCCGAGGTCGACCGTGAGGCAGTGGACCTCGTAGCCGCGCTCGGCGCGGAGCCAGTGCGCGGCTACGGAGGTGTCGAGGCCGCCGGAGTAGGCAAGGACGATCTTTTCGGGCATGTGCGGGGCCTCGTGTGTCTGGGTGTGGCTGGGACGGCGCGATACGCCGATCATAGCCGTCGTCGCGGTAGGGTGAAGGCGAACCGCGAGCCGCTCCGTCCGTCGGACTCGCACCAGATCCGCCCTCCGTGCAAGTCCACGATCGAGCGTGCGATCGCGAGGCCGAGCCCGGTACCGCCCGTGGTGCGGCGCCCCGTGTTCGTGCGGTAGAACTTCTCGAACAAGTGCATCTGCTCTTCTGGCGGAATTCCGATGCCGTTGTCAGTGACGGAGACCTCGGCGAACCCGCCCGGCACCTCCCCAGCGTGGATTTCGATGACGCCGCCGACCGGCGTGTACTTGATCGCATTGCTGACCAAGTTCTGGAGCACCTGCTGTGCTCGTACCGGGTCTGCCCAGACGGTGAGCCCCGGAGGCGCCTCCACGTGGAGCATGTGCTGCTTGGCCTGGGCCGCGGAGCGCATGTCTTCCACCGCTCCCCGCACGATGCCGTCGATGTCGATCACGGTGGGCGAGATCTGCATGCGGCCGGAGTCCAGGGCGGACATGTCCAGGAGGTCCGTGATCAGCGACATCAGCCGGTCGGCGTTATTGCGGAGCACCTCGACGATGCGCGCCTGGGTGCTGTTCAACGCGCCGGCGTCGCCCTCGAAGAGGAGGTCGATGGTGGTGCGTATGAGCGTGAGCGGCGTCCGCAACTCGTGCCCGACCATCGAGACGAAGTCCTGCTTCAACCGCTCCGCTTCAGTCTCGGCGGAGAGGTCGCGAAGGAGCACGAGCATGCCGGAGCGGGCCGGGTCCGGGTCCGGGAACGGGCCCGATGTGATTGCCAGTTGCCGGTCCCGGAGCGCGAGTTGGAGCGGCGACGCGGGCTGGCCGGTCGGCTCGTACGCCCGGCGCCGCAGCGCCCCGAGCGCCTCGGGGTCGAGGGGGAGGAAGGCGCCCCAGGCGTGGCCCACCAGGTCGGCGCGCGACTTGCCCAGTAGCCGGGCGGCGGCAGGGTTCGCGATCCGGCAGACCCCTTCGATATCGACCACGAGCACGCCGTCCGACATCTCCCGCAGCACGGCCTCTGCGATCCGCCGGTTCTCTTCGACCTCGTCTTCCAGTTCGGTCCGTTCGAGTGTCGCCGCGACCTCGCGTGTGACGGAGCGCAGGAGGTCTCGCCGGCGTCCCGTGAGGCCGAGAGGGCCGCGTGAAGTGATCGCGAGGACGCCGGTGACACCCTCCGGGGTCAGCATTGGAGTGATGAAGACGCCGCCGACGCCCCATGCCCCCAGCCGTGCCGTCTCCGGCCCGGCCCCCGTGTCGGCCACCTCGAGTTCGCGGGAGAGGTCGCTGTCCAGGTGCTGGCGCGTGACGTCCAGCGTGGCCGCCGCCGCGCCGGGCGCGAGGTTGGCCATGGCGGCGACCGAGAGGTTGCCCGTCTCGGTCGCGACGGCGATGAAGACGCCGTCGACCCAGGCGAGCGCCGCGAGTTCCTCCGCCGCGCCGGCGAGGCCCCCAGACCGCTCGCCCGACAGATGGGCGAGGACGGACTGGATGACGGTCAGGTCGTGCGTGACCTCGGTGAGGTTGACCGTGGACGCGTTGAACTGCGCGGCGAGGTCGCGGTTGGCTTTCAGCATCGCCTCGCGGCCCTCGCGGATCGCCAGACGCATGTCGTCCAGCGCCTCGCCAAGCCCGCGGATCTCCGCGGGCCCGGAGACGGGCACGGCGCTCTCCAGGTCGTTCGCCTGGATCCGGCGGGCGGCGGTTGCGAGGGCCTGGATCGGCCGCACCGCGAGCAACGAGCCGCCCCACGCGATGATGAGGGCGGCCGTGAGGCCGACCCCGAGACTGCGGAGCACTTTGGCCCGCGTCTCCCGGATCGCCGTGTTGATGACGCTGCCCTCGATGCCGACGTAGAGATGCCCGGCTGTCGTACCGGCCTGCGAGACGAGCGGCACGAACGCCGCGAGGTACCGGCGTTCCCCGATCATGATCGTGGCGGTCCCTGTCGCCTGCTGCTGCGCCAGCGCCGCCGGGAGGTCCTTCACGCTGAGCCGCGCGTCGGCCCGTTTCGACACGATCGTGCCGGTGGCGTCGAGCACAGCGACCCGCAGGCCCAGGGCCTTCGCGCGCTCCGTGGCGAACTCCGCGTCGATGGTCGACATCACCTCCATGGCGCCAGCGAGGGAGCCGTCCGGCGCCTTGATCGGCGCGATGCCGGTCAGCACGAGCCCGAGCAACTCGTCCTGACGGACGCCTCCCAGCGATTGGTCCTCGCGCAGTACGCGAGTCACCTCGGGCGGCGTGCCCTGCTGGCGGCTGTTGAGTGGGGCGTGCGCACGCACCAGCAGTTCGCCCCGCTCATTGTAGATCTGCATGCCGGGCGTGCCTTGGAACGGCGTGCCCACGATGGCCGAAAAGTTGGTGGCGGACCGTAGGGCGGCGGTCACGTCCTCCTTCGCGACGGAGTCGCGCAGGTCCGGGCTGCTGGCGAGGACGACCGCGCCCGTCTCAGTCAGGTTCGCGAAGGTCGTGACCTGCTCGGTGAGCTGGTCGCGGGCGCGCTCGACATGTTCGCGGTAGTGCGCTTCCTCGTTGCGGCCGACCGCCCCACCGACCTGCACGGCGATCAGCACTCCCACAGTGGCGAGGACGACGGTGGCGACGAGCGCGGTCTGCACCGCGAGCCGGTTGAGTAGCCCGCCCATTGCCCGCCCCCAGTACTGCCCGGGCGTCAATCTATCCGGTTCAGGAGGAGCGAGTGGCCGCGCGGTCCGCCACGATGTCCTGGACGACACCGCCGACGATCTCGACGGCCCGGTCGATCTCCTCAGTAGTGACTGTGAGCGGGGGCATGAAGCGCACGACGTTCGGCCGGACGGGGTTGAGGATCAACCCGCGTCCGAGCGCGCGCGTCACGACCTCGGGCGCCACGTCCTCGGTCAGTTCGAGCCCGCGGAGCAGCCCCACGCCCCGCTGTCCGGCCACAAGCGGCGAAATATCAGCCAGCGCGGCCAGTCGTCGTGCGAGTTGCTCACCACGGGCCTTGGCATTCTCCATCACGCCACCGTCGATGAGCCGCGTCAGGACGTGGGTCGCCGCGGCGGCGGCGAGCGAGTTGCCGCCAAACGTGGAACCGTGGTCGCCGGGCTCGAAGACGGCGCACGCCTCCTTCGCGAGCACGGCGCCGATCGGCACGCCCCCGCCCAGCCCCTTCGCAAGCGTCATGATGTCGGGCTCCACCCCCGCCTGCTGGTGCGCCCAGAGCGTGCCGGAGCGGCCGCAACCGGTCTGCACCTCGTCCAAGATGAGCAGGATGCCCTGCTCGTCGCACCAGCCGCGCACGTTCTTCAGGTAGTCCGCGTCCGGGACGTTTACGCCGCCCTCGCCCTGAACGGGTTCCAGAAGCACGGCACACGTCCGGCCGGTCGTCGCGGCCTTGATCTGGCCCACGTCGTTGTAGTCGACGAAGACGAAGCCGGGCATCGGCGGGCCGAACGGCTCGCGGTAGTGCGGCGTGCCCGTCGCGGCGACCGCTGCGAGGGTGCGGCCGTGGAACGAGTTGTGCGTCGAGATGATCTCGTATGCCCCGGCCCGCGTCTGGATCCCCCACTTGCGCGCAATCTTGATCGCGCCCTCGATCGCCTCTGCGCCCGAGTTGCAGAAGAAGACGCGGTCGAGGGCAGAATTGGCGACGAGCAACTCGGCGAGGCGCGTGCGTTCCTCTGTGTAGAACAGGTTCGAGGTCGCCATCAGCGTGTGCGCCTGCTTCGCGATCACCTCCGCGAGGCTGGGGTCGGCGTGCCCAAGCGAATTGACAGCGATCCCCTGGATGAAGTCGAGGTATTCGCGGCCCTCGGAGTCCCACACCCGCGTGCCCTCACCGCGCGCGACCGTCAG
>SCTU01000017.1 GCA_004297315.1 Dehalococcoidia bacterium
GCTCTTCCGATCTCTCGTGCGTACCGGGGCCGGGCCCACCAGGCCCCGGGCCGCCGTGCTCGCCCGGGCGTTCCTGCGCTGTCGTCATCGCGGTATCCTTCCTACCCGGCGCGCCGGGAAATACTCCACTACTTCCTGTCGTGCGGCGGGTTCGGATCGTGCCCGCGCGGGACCGTATCCGAGTCCTGGATCTGGCCGTCGAGCCCGTGGATGCGGAGCTCGCCGCCGCCGGCATTGCGGACGATCTCGCGACCGCGCTGTTCTGCCGCCTGCTTCGTGTCGGCGTGAGCCGACGCACGCGCCGCGTTCGGCTTCCTGACGTCCCACCCTCCGCCAGGATTGGGGACGATGTGACGGTTGTTGCGATTGCTCATGAATCTCTCCGATCCGGTCGTTTCACCATTGGCGGTACGTCCTATGCGTGAGACACTACGCTCAGTTCGATTCGTGTGTCAAACCGTGTCTTAGTAAAGAAACAGTGGAGGTGCCTCATTGGCAAAGGTCACCCTCGGCGAGATGGGCGCTCTGGTACGGGAGCGGCGGGGGCCCCGGGGTGTGAGGGATACCGCCACAGAGATCGGGATCAGCCCCGCGACGTTGTCGAGGGTTGAAAACGGCAAGCAGCCCGATCTCGCGACATTCGAGAAACTCTGTCGCTGGCTGGAGATTAGTCCTTCAGACGTGCTCGGAGGATCAGGTTCCGTGCCGCTTTCCGGACAGCCGGCAATCGCGACGGCTCACTTGAAGGCGCAGCGTCAGATCCGGCCCGAGCTCGCAAAGGCTCTCGGCGAAATGATCCTCCGGGCGCAGGCGATGCTCGCTGATGATTCGCGCCCGGGCGAGGCTTGAGGGCCGCGTGGCGTTCGAACGCGGCTTCAAGACCCGCTGCGAGAATCTTGCCGAGACCGTCAGGAAGGACCTTGGGCTCGAGCCCGACGCGCCCCTGGCCCCGGAAAGCCTCGCCGGGTATCTGCGTATCCAGCTGCTGCATCCGAAGGATCTCCCGGAGATGTCCGCGAGCGCGCTCGAGGCGCTGCTCGTCACCGACGCCGACGACTGGTCGGCGCTGACGCTCGGCGGCGAGGACGGCCGTTCGCTCATCATCTTCAATCCGACTCACTCGGCCGCGCGACGCGCGAGCGACCTTTCGCACGAGATGAGCCACCTCTTGCTCCGTCACGCGCCATCCACCTTGATGTTCTCGCCGGATGGGACGTGGACCCTCCGCTCCTTTGACGCCGCTCAGGAGGACGAAGCGAATTGGCTAGCCGGCTGCCTGCTCCTCCCGCGCGTCGCGCTGCTCGCCGCTATGCGGCAGCGGTTGACCGACGAGGTTGCCGCTACTCGGTTTGGCGTGAGCTCACAAATGCTGCGGTACCGGCGTGGTGTCACCGGAGTCGAGCGACAGGCTGCCCGCAGCCGATAGCGTGATCGGCGACGTTCCGCGATGACTCCTTCGGAAGAGCAACTCATCGACGGTTCCCGCGGCCGTCCGACCGAACTCGAGCTTTTTGTATCGAGACGCACGTTCAAATAACGAGCAATGGCCCGACGTCTCGAAGCCGTTCTCGACGTTGGCGGTAGTCCGGAATCGCTTGAGCGACGGCCGCCCAGTATTCCGTGGTGTGCGCCCGCACGCGAAGGTGCGCGAGCTCGTGCGCAACGACGTAGTCGAGGAGCGCGGGCGGGGCCATCAGCGCGCGCCAGTTGAAGCGAAGCGTCCCGCTCGGCGAGCAGCTCGCCCAGCGTTGACGCTGATCGCGGACGAGGATCGCCGTCGGGTTCACGCCGAGGAGGCGCGCCACGCGATCGACGCGCGCGGGGAGGCGGTCCTGAGCGCGGACGCGGTACCACCGCTCGAACGCGGAGCGAATTACGTCATAGCGCTGCTCTCCGACGAGGGATCGCGGCACGTCCACATCGAATTGCCAGTGGTGGAAGCGGATGCGCACGTCCCCCCCGTCGACCGGATGGACGAACATCCGCACGGAGCGGCCGAAGTAGGGCAGGGATTCGCCGCTCACGAACCGTCGAGGCGAGGGTGGCGTCGTCGTTGCTCCGTCGTGACGGACGATCCAGCCAGCACGTCGCTGGACGGTGGCCTCGATGCGTTCGGAGGCTGTCCCCTCGGGCACCGCGACGGTGACCAGCCCGGGCTGCTCGACAGTGACCTCGATCGTCTTGTGACGCCGAGGACTCCTGACGACCGAGTAACGAATCCGAGCGTTACCGAACGCGACCTCACCGTGCTCTGTCATGACAGCCGGCGCCTTGCGACCTCGACCACCTGACGGACCAGGTCGTCGAGTTCAGCTTCGTTGAACCGGCCGGAGACGCGCAGCAAGCGCTTGATGTCGCGCCGCATCTCGCGTTGGACGTCGAGGTTCACGTGCCAGTCGATGATGGTGCGGTGTTCCTGGATGACCTCATCGATCGCGCGGGCCACGTCCTTCAGGCGCTCGTCGAACTCAGTGCGATAGCCCTCGCCTGCTTCGCTGACACGTGGCTCTCGAGGTGGAGCATCAGCGGCCGGGCGATCGGAGATCGGAAGAGC
>SCTU01000237.1 GCA_004297315.1 Dehalococcoidia bacterium
GTGCCCGCGAGGTCGGAGCCGGCCTCCGGCGCGGTGAGCAACTGCCAGGTCACCACCTCGCCCTTGAAAATCGGGGGAAGGAAGCGCTGCTTCTGCTCCTCCGTACCCCAGACGAGGATGCTCGCGCCGCCGAGGCGTCCACCGCTGTCGTAGTAGGGAGGAAGGCCAACGCCGAACTTGTCCAACTCCTCGTTAAGGATGACGGACTGCTCGAACGTCAGACCCCCTCCGCCGTATTCCTTCGGGGCGGTCGGCCGCAGCCAACCCTTTGCGCCAAGGTCGCGGCCGACCTGTCGCATTTTCGCGTAGTTCTCGTCCGAATCGGGGTTGCCCTCGATCTTGGGGACGTTCGCTTCTGCCCAGGCACGGACTTCCTTGCGAAAGACCTCTTGTTCTGGCGTGTAGGTCGGCTTGAAGTCCACGGTTCACCCCACCTTCGACCGACCGCACAATCACGGTCGCGATGCCTCATCCTACCGCTCTCGTAAAGGGGAGTGACAGCGCCTGCCCGCCTAGACCCCGGCCTCGTCCTTCTCGGTCGGAGGAGGCGCCGGGCGGTGCAGCCCGGAACGGATACCCCCGCTAAACGCCATGGCGGCTGAGCCGGCGGCCCAGGCCATGACGACGGCGCTGAGCGCGAACGGAATCGCGGGCGGGACGGTCATTGCTGACTCCTCATGACAACGGGCCGGCGGCGGACGGCGCCAGTGTCGCGCCTTCGCGGCCCGGCGTGAAGCGACCCGAGCCTGTGGGCTACTCGAGTGCCTTTCGCAGCCGCTCTGCCGCCACACGGACGGTCTCGAGGCCCTCGGGGAACAGGTGCGCCATCGTGAAGAAGGAATGGATCTGGCCCGCGTGCCGGGTGAGGGTCACCAGCACGCCCGCGGCCTCGAGCGCGGCCGCGTACGCCTCGCCTTCGTCGCGCAACGGGTCGTACTCCGCCACGTGGATGTCGGCTGGCGGCAGGCCCGCATGGCTCTTCGCGAGCAGCGGGGAGATCGAGGGCTGCGCCCGGTCGACGCCGGCCGGCGCGTAGTGGCCGTAGAACCACTCCATCGACGCCCTCGTCAGCACGTACCCGTCGGCGTTCTCGGCGTACGAGGCGGTCTGCATGCGGCAGTCGGTGACGGGGACGACGAGCAACTGGTGGCGGAAGGCCGTGCCGCCTCGGTCACGCGAGAGCAGCGTGACCGCCGCGGCGAGGTTCGCGCCTGCGCTGACACCGCCGACCGCGATCCGCGCCTGGTCGCCGCCGTATCGCGCGGCGTTCTGCCACGCCCAGACCGCGGCAGCGTAGGCGTCGTCGACAGCGGCGGGATACCGGTTTTCCGGTGCGAGGCGGTAGTCGACGCTGATCACAATGACGCCCGAGCCCGCGCAGAGCCGGCGCGCGGTCGGGTCGTCGTGTTCGACGCTGCCGAGGACCCAGCCGCCGCCGTGAAACCAGATGAGCACCGGCAGGTTTGGCGCGTCCGAGGGGTAATAGAGCCGCACGGGGATCGGCCCCTCCGGGCCAAAGACTTCCATATCCTCAACGCGCGCGACCTCAGGGCCCGGGGGCGGTAGCGGGCGGGCGGCCCTCGCCTCGGCGGGCGTCAGCGCGTACGTCGGCGGCGCGCCGAGGGCTTCGGCTTCGTCGAGAAACGCACGTGCAGCTGGATCCAGCGGCATCGAGACCCCCTAGCACCGAGGCGGTTCTACCACACAGGAAGCGTCGGCTTCCATTCGCGGGCTGGCGTTGAGTGGCTGGCGCTCAGCGGTCGGGCGCGATGAGGCGCAGGCGAGGGAAGTATGAGCGATACCGGGCCGCATCGCGGGTGAGCAACTGGTATCCGCCGACCGCAGCGTGCGCGCCGATATAGAAGTCCGGCAGCGGTGAGCGACGCACTCCACCCGTCCGTCGGTACTGCAAGAAGACCTTCCCCGCCAGGAAGGCAGCCTCGTACGGCAGGTCTTCTCGGCGGTAAAGGTCGACGGGGAGCGCGGCTTCGAGCGCCTCGACTGCCTCAAACCCGATCGACACCTCGGCGTACACCAGCGCGTTGATGACGAGGAGCTCCTCGTCAGCCACCCGCGCCAGTGTCTCGGCGGACCACGCACCCCAGCGCGGATCCTGCGTGACGACGTCGAGCAGCACGTTGCTGTCGACGAGGACCGGGCTCACGACTCTCCGCGGGTGAGCGCCATGATCTCGTCCGTCGACATCCTGATCCCTCCGGCGCGTCGCAGCGCCTCGACCGCGAGCGCCCCCCGCGTCGGCCGCCGCGAGTTCCGGGCCTTCACGATCCGGACGCCATTCCTTTCGAACACGAACTCGACTTCGGTGTTCGGCAGCAGCCCGGCGCGCTCGCGGATCTCCTGCGGGATCGTCACCTGCCCCTTCGATGTGATGCGCATGGGTACCTCTCTTACCGGTAAGAGTAATACTACCGGAGACGAGCGAGCGGTGCCACCCGCCCCGCAACCGGGTCAGCCTCCGGCGTACGCTGGATCACATGAGCACCGATGCCGCGACTGACGTGCTGGACCGCTTCCACCCCGCGGTGCGGGCGTGGTTCGCGCAGCGGTTTGGGGCACCGACGGACGCGCAGGTCGAGGGCTGGCCGAGCATCTTCGAGCGGCGCGACGTGCTGCTCGCGGCGCCGACCGGCTCCGGCAAGACGCTCGCGGCGTTCCTCGTGGGGCTGGACTCGCTCGTGCGGGAGGCCGAGGCAGGGACGCTCGACGACCGCACGCGCATCATCTACGTCTCCCCGCTCAAGGCGCTCGGCAACGACATCGAGCGCAACCTGGATGAGCCGCTCGCGGGGATCCGCGCGGCGGCGGCCGCGATGGGGCTCGACCTCGGCGCGGTCCGCACCGGCGTGCGCTCCGGCGACACCCCGCAGTCCGAACGGCAGGCGATGGTGCGGAAGCCGCCGCACATCGTGATCACGACACCGGAGTCGCTCTACCTCCTGCTCACGGCGGAACGAGGGCGCGCGACGCTGCGCGGCGTCCACACGGTGATCGTCGACGAGATCCACGCGTTGGCGCGCGACCGGCGCGGCACGCATCTCACGCTGAGCCTCGAACGGCTCGACCACGTCGTGACCTCGGCGGGCGGGGCGCGGCCGCAGCGGATCGGCCTCTCGGCGACGCAGCGGCCGATCGAGGCGATGGGCGCGTTCCTCGCGGGGACCGGCAGGCCCGTCGAGATCGTCGACCGCGGGCACCAGCGCGACATCGAACTGCACGTCGACGTGCCAGAGACGGAACTCGAGGCCGTCGCTCCGAAGGAGCAGTGGGGCGAGATCTACGACCGGCTCGCGGAACTCGTGCGGGAGCACAGGACCACGCTGATCTTCGTCAACACGCGCCGCATGTCGGAGCGCGTCGCGCACAACCTCGCGGAACGCCTCGGCGAAGACGCGGTCGCCTCGCACCACGGGTCGATGTCGAAGGAGCGCCGGCTGCGCGTCGAGCAGCGGCTGAAGGCGGGCGACCTGAAGGCGCTCGTCGCGACCGCCTCGCTCGAACTCGGCATCGACATCGGCAGCATCGACCTCGTCTGCCAGGTGGGGTCGCCGAGGAGCATTGCGACGTTCCTCCAGCGCGTCGGGCGGTCGGGGCACGCGCTCGGTCTGCGCCCGCACGGCCGGCTCTTCCCCGCGTCGCGCGACGAACTGATCGAGTGCGCCGCCGTCGTCCGCGCCGTGCGCGCCGGCCGCCTCGACCGGATCGTGCAGCCGAAGGCGCCGCTCGACGTGATGGCGCAGCAGATCGTCGCGGAGGTTGCCGCCGAGGAGTGGCGCGAGGACGCCCTCTTCGACCTCGTGCGCCGCGCGACGCCGTACGCAGACCTCACGCGCGAGGCGTTCGACGAGATCGTGGAGATGCTGGCGACGGGCATCGGCGAACACGCGGGCCGTACGCCCGGCCTGCTCCACCGCGACCGCATCCAGGGGATGCTGCGCCCGAAGCGCGCCGCGCGCCTCACGGCCATCACGAACGGCGGCACGATCCCCGAGACCGGCGACTATCGCGTGGTCGCGGAGCCCGAGGGCATCCAGGTCGGCACCGTCAACGAGGACTGGGCGATGGAGTCGCAGGGCGGCGACGTCTTCCTCCTCGGCTCCACCTCATGGCGGATCAGCCGCGTGGGCCAGTCCACCGTTTTCGTGACCGACGCGCACGGCGCGGCGCCCAGTGTCCCGTTCTGGCTCGGCGAAGCGCCCGGCCGCACGATCGAACTCTCCGAGGAGGTCGGGCGGCTGCGTCGTGACGTCGAGAAGCGCCTCGATGGCGACCCGGAGGCGCTGCGCACGTGGCTCGCGGTCGAGTGCACGCTGCCACCGCTCGCCGCGGACCAGGTCGCGGATTACCTGCGCGCCACCCGCGACGGCCTCGGCCTCGTCCCCTCCGACCACGACGTCGTCTTCGAGCGGTTTTTCGACGACGGCGGCGGGATGCAGCTGGTGGTGCACGCGCCGTTCGGGCAGCGGATCAACCGCGCGTGGGGCCTCGCGCTGCGCAAGCGCTTCTGCGTCGCCTTCGACTTCGAACTCCAGGCGGCGGCAAGCGACGACGCGATCCTGCTCTCGGCGGGCCCGCAGCACTCGTGGCCGATGGAGGAGGCGTTCGCCTGGGTGACGCCGGAGAACGTCGAGGACGCCGTCCACTCTTCCGTTTTCTACATCCCGCTCTTCCCGACGCGCTGGCGCTGGAACGTCACGCGCGCCCTCGCGGTCCCGCGCTCGCGAGGCGGACGGCCGGTGCCGCCGTTCATCCAGCGGATGCGCGCGGACGACCTGATGGCGGCGGTGTTCCCCGAGCAGGTGGGCTGCCAGGAGAACATGACCGAGCCGCTCCGCCTCCCCGACCACCCGCTGATGCAGCAGACGATGCGCGACTGCCTCTTCGAGGCGATGGACGTCGAGGGCCTGCGCGGCGTCCTCGAGCGCGTGCGCGCGGGCGAGGTCCGCTACCACGCGCGCGAGACCGTCGAGCCCTCGGTGATGGCGCACGAGATCATCAACGGCAAGCCGTACACCTTCCTGGACGACGCGCCGCTGGAGGAACGCCGCACGCGCGCCGTCAGCCTGCGGCGCGGGCTGCCCGAGAGCGCTCGCGACCTCGGCGCGCTCGACCCGGAGGCGATCGAGCGCGTGGCCGACGAGGCGTGGCCCGACCCGCGCGACGCCGAGGAGACGCACGACGCGCTGCTCAACCTGGTCGCCGTAGCGGAACCCACGGTCGAGGACTGGGCGGACTGGCTCGCGGAACTCGCCGCGCAGCAGCGCGCGGCCGCCCTCGAGACCGCACGCGGGCGGATCTGGTTCGCCGCCGAGCACCTCGAGGCCGTGCG
>SCTU01000238.1 GCA_004297315.1 Dehalococcoidia bacterium
CCGGTGAAGCCGGCCTGCGGGCGCCACGACTGCCACGGGGTCAGCAGGGCGAGGGCCACGCCGAAGATCGTCGGGTGGATGCCGGATTCGAGCGTCGCCGCCCAGCCCGCCGCGCCGAGGGTCCAGTAGAGCGGGAGATACCAGATGCCGGCCTGCCGCAGGGCGAAGCAGAGCACGAGGATGCCCGCCGCCAGCGCGAGTGGCGCCATCGCGAGCCCGTGCGAGTAGAAGATGGCGATGATCAAGATGCCACCGACGTCGTCCGCGATCGCGAGCCCGAGTAGCAGCACCTTCGCGCCGAACGGTACGCGTGATCGGGCGAGCGTCAGCACGCCGAGGGCGAACGCGATGTCGGTCGCGACGGGAACGCCCCAGCCACCTGCGCCGGGGCGGTCGCCTACGACGGCCACGTAGATCAGCGCCGGGACGACCATTCCTCCGAAAGCCCCGGCGAGCGGGACGATGGCATGACGGACGCTGGCCAGTTCACCGGCCACCGCCTCACGTTTGATCTCGAGTCCGACGACGAAGAAGAAGAACGTCATCAAAACGTCGTTCACCCAGAATTCGATCGGCCCGTCGACAGCCCAGAACCCGAGGTCCAACGCAAAGCGGTGCTCGATGAGCCTGTGGTAGGTCGTCTGCCAGGGCGAGTTGGCCCACGTCAGCGCAGCCGCCAGCCCCATGAGCAGCAGAACCCCGCCCGAGATCTCGGTCGCGATGAAGCGCTGGACAGGCCCGGCGAGGCGGTCCACCGCCTGGCGGCGGCGATGCGGCGCGAAGTCGGAAGGTTCTGTCATGGGCCAGCCAGATTCGAAGAAGCGAAGGCTGAAGCATAGCGAAGGAATATCGAGGGGGACGTCCGGAGACTGCGGGATGCTCTGTTGGCGCGGCGCCCAGCGGTCGCGGGGCGCTAATTCTCCGTGCACGTGGTGAGATTCGCCTGATTGCGCAGTTGCTCCCAGCGCCCGGGACACGAAGAATCGAGAGTCAACGGCCTGCGAAAGGAATCTGACGATGCATATTTCACGGCGCCGAGCAGCGGCTCACCTCACCGCTGCCGCGGCCGGACTGGCGCTTCTCCTCGCGGGCTGCGGTGGCGACAAGGAAAAGACCCCTGCCGCCTCGACCACACCGATGCCGATGCCGGCGACGGCGGCTGCGACCGCGACACCGACGCCCGGGGTCACCGTGACCGACCTGCTCGGCCGCAAGGTCACGATCGCGAAGACACCGACCAAGATCGTGACCACCAGCCCGTCCGCCCTCGAGATGCTCTACGCCGCTGGCGGCACCGCGATCGCGCGCTCCAGCACGGCGACTGCACCGGGCGTAGACGTGACCAAGCTCGCCGACATCGGCCTCTCCTACCAGCCAAACTTCGAGGCGATCCTGAAGCTGCAGCCGGACCTCGTGGTCGCGGACGCCTCGGCGCAGGCGCAGATGGCGACGCAGTTCGACCAGCAGCTGAAGGGCGTGCCGGTCGTCTTCGTCGGCGCGGTGAAGTACTCCGACGTGGCGACGTCGATCCGGACACTCGGACAGATCACCGGCACGGCCGAGAAGGCGAAGGCCTCCGCAGACGCGATGGACGCCGCGGCGAAAGAAGTCACCGACGCCGTCAAGGCGAAGACCCCGACGAAGACGCTGGTGCTGGTCGCCGGCCGTGACGGCCAGCTCTCGGCCGCGCTGAACGACTCGTTCATCGGCGACATGATCAAGATCGCCGGCGCCCAGAACATCGCCGCCGACCTGAAGCAGTCCGGGCAGGTGCCGGGTTACGCGACGATCTCGCTGGAGACGGCGTTCAAGGAGAACCCGGATGTCATCCTCGTGATCGTGCCGGGCAACACGCCGGGCCCCTCGATCAGCAGCATCGTCTCGCGCTCCTTCCCGACGCTGAACGCCGTGAAGAACAAGCGCGTGCACGAGATCAGCCTCGACGTGTTCCTCCAGTCCCCGGGCCCGCGCGCGGCGGCCGGGCTGAAGGAACTCGTGGGCTACATCCAGCCCGATGTGAAGCTGGCAGGCGCCCCGGCAGCGCCCGCGGCCCCTGCAAACCCCGCAGCACCCGCAACGCCGGCAGCCTCTGCGACGGCAAAGCCGGCAGCCCCGGGTTACTAACCTGCGGCATTAGCACGCGGACAAGGCGGACGGGCCGGGAGCAATGCGCCCCGGCCCGTCTTCTTAGCGCCTTGACCGCCTAGACTCCCCGCATGGCCCTCTCCGGCGCGTTGCCTGACCGTCGAGTCCGCGCCGTTGTCGCGATCAGCGTCGTGTCCGTCCTCCTACTCGGCTCGGTGGTGCTCGCGTGCGCCGTCGGCGCGGTGCATGTCCCCGCGTCCGATGTCTTCGACGCCCTCCGCGACCGTTCCGACCCCGTGACGCGCCAGATCGTGTGGCAACTGCGCTTCCCACGCGCCCTCGTGGCCGCACTGGTGGGGATCAACCTCGGCATCGCGGGCGTGCTGCTGCAGGGGATCACGCGCAACCCGCTCGGCGACCCGCACATCCTCGGCTTCTCCGCCGGGGCGGGAGTCGCCGCCGTCGGGCTCCTGCGCCTCGCGCCCGCGACGCCGCTCGCACTGGTGCCGGCGGCGGCCTTCGGCGGGGCGCTCGCCTCGGCTGCGCTCGTCTACGCCCTCGCCTGGCGTGGGGGGATCTCTCCCGTGCGGTTCGCGCTCGCGGGCGTCGCGGTCGCGGCGCTCTTCACCGCCGTCTCGACCGCGCTGATCGCGACCTCGAAGTTGTTCACGCAGGCGGCGCTCGCCTTCCTCGCGGGCGGGCTGTACCAGCGCGGCTGGGAGCACGTGCACCAGATCTGGCCGTACACGCTCGTGGGCGGCGCGGTCGCGTTCGTCGTCGCTGACTCGCTCAACGTGCTGGCGCTGGGCGACGATGTCGCGCGCGGGCTCGGCATGCGGGTCGAGCGCACGCGGGCGCTGCTCGCCGCGCTGGCTGCGGTGCTGACGGGCGCCGCGGTCGCGGTCGCCGGGCTCGTTGCGTTCGTCGGCCTCGTTGTCCCGCACATCGCGCGGTTGCTCGTGGGCAGCGACCAGCGAGCGGTGCTGCCACTCTCGGCGTTGCTCGGCGCGTTGCTGCTCGTGCTCTCCGATTCCTTCGCCAGGGTGGTGGTGGCG
>SCTU01000018.1 GCA_004297315.1 Dehalococcoidia bacterium
CATCGGTACTTCGAGGAAGTCCGCGATCGGCTACGTGACCGGCGGTGCGGCGTCGCAGCGCCAGTGGGGCACGGCCGCGACGGTCGCCCTCGCCGTCGGGCAGGGCGTCGACATCGTCCGCGTGCACGACGTGGCGGAGATGGTGCAGGTCGCGCGCGTGGCGGACGCCGTCGTGCGTGGCGTGCTGCCGTAGCGATGCCAGCCGCTCGGACGCGCCGCGTCTGCCTCGCCCTGGGGTCGAACCTCGGCGACCGCGAGGCACACCTGCGTGCTGCCGTCGAAGCGCTCCGCGCCGGCGGCGTCGTGGTCGAGGCGGTCTCGTCGCTCTACGAGACGCCACCGTGGGGCGTCGTAGAGCAACCGGCGTTCCTCAATGCCGCGCTGGTCGGTGTGACATCGTGGCCGGCGCGCGAACTGCTCGCGCTCGCGAAGCGGATCGAGGCCATAGCTGGCCGCGACTTCGACGCGCCGCGCTGGACCGCACGCCCCATCGACGTCGACATCGCGCTGATCGAGGGCGAGACGGTGTCCGAGCCCGACCTCGGTGTGCCGCATGAGCTGCTCGCGGAGCGGTCGTTCGTGCTCGTGCCGCTCGCGGAGGTGGCCGGGGACTGGATACACCCGCGCCTCGGCGTCTCGGTCACGACGCTCCGCGACGCACGGCCGGCGGAGGAGCGAGCGGAGGTGCGGCGGGTGCGGGGGCCGGAGTGGGCGCTCGGCTAGGCCTCGGCACCCGGGTCGAAGTCGGCCGGGTCGTCCCAGTCCATGGCGTTGAGCGTGATTCCTGCCCAAATGCCGAGCGCTGCCGCGGGCAGCAGCAGCGGCGCGAGCAGCAGCGCCGTCAGCGGGCTGCGCACGAGGTGCCGCAGCCACCAGGCGGCGGCGAGGGCGCTGGCGGCCATGAGGCCCCGGCCGAGCCAGCGCGACCGTTCCAGGGTCATCGGCCGCGTGGCCAGGTCGGGGAGAACGTCCATGGGTGAGGGCATCAGCGCTGCGCCGTCTCCGCCTCCATCGCCCGTCGCATGTCGGGCGGGAGCAGGTTGGGGATGCCCTCGCTGATCGGGTAGTCGACGGCGCAGGTGGCGCAGTGGAGCGCGCCGTCGAGGACCTCCGGGCCGTCCTCGCGTGTGACGGTGAGCGTCAGGGGGCCTTTGCAGACCGGGCAGGCGAGGATGTCCATCAGGTCGCGTCGCATGGGGCCTCCGAGGCGGTACGGCCATGATCGTACCCCGCCCCGGGCGCACCTACGATCAGGGGGCGATTGGCGGGCGAGGAGGCGACCGGTGGCAGTCGAGCGGATCGCCCTGCAGCGCTCGTATGCGCGGATCACGTCCGACGAAATCGCCGTGAAGCCACTGCGTAGCGCCCTCGTCGGGCCGCTCGTGCAGGCAGCACTCACCGCAGCCGTCGCGTGGGCGATCGGGAGGTACATCAACGCGTTGCCCCTGTGGGCGTTGATGGTG
This sequence comes from Dehalococcoidia bacterium, assembly GCA_004297315.1. Taxonomy (GTDB): domain Bacteria; phylum Chloroflexota; class Dehalococcoidia; order UBA2979; family UBA2979; genus SURF-43. Next base: position 1,464 of record SCTU01000018.1, read on the forward strand.
CTGTTCGTCTTCGTCCTGATCTCGGGGCCGACCGCCATCCTCGGGGTCGTCAATAACGTCATGGGGTCGGCTTTCGTCATGGAGCGGCGGAAGGGCACCTGTCGCTTCCAGCAGGGGTTCTTCGGCCTCGGCCTGGGCACGCGCGAGCTCGTGCCGTTCGACCGCATCGCGCGGATCGAGGTTGGGGGGGACTTCGAGGCAGAACTCGCCTCGGGCGACCTCCAGGACGTCGTGCGCTGGGAGGTCCGGCTGATCAAGGACAACGGCCGGGTGCTCCCATTCGCCTCGGTACTGGCGGCGCGGCCGCTGGCGGACGAGGCGCTGGCGCGGGCGAACGCCCTCGCGCGCGCGGCGGCTGAGATGGGCGGCGCAGCGGTGGTGGAAGGCCGGTTGCCGGAGTGGGCGCTGACCGGGCCGGACGCCGTCGAAGAGACGCCCGAGGCGTACGCTGGGGAGGGAGGAGAGCACGATGACCACACCACTGGCTGACCCGGTCGAGACAATCGCTGAAGCGCGGACAATCGCAGTCGTCGGGGTCTCCTCGAACCCACAGCGGCCCTCGAACGATGTCGCGAAGTATTTGATCGACGCCGGATACACGGTGTATCTCGTGAACCCGACGGAGACGGAGATCTTCGGCCGCCAGGTGTACGACTCAGTCACCGAGTTGCCCGAACCGGTCGATATCGTCGACATCTTTCGGCGGTCCGAGGATGTCCCGCCTGTGGTGGAGGACGCCATCGCGGCGGGCGCGCGGTGCGTCTGGATGCAACTGGACATCGTGAACGAGGCGGCGGCAGCGCGGGCGGCTGAGGCGGGCCTGAAGGTGGTCATGGACCACTGCACCAAGATCGAGCACCGGCGCTGGCAGGCCCTGCGGGCCCGTTAGGTAGACAGGGGCCGCTACGGCGCTGGGTGCTACACTCGATATCTCACGGGCCAACCGAGGGGACACCAGCACGGACGTGCAGGGTCTGCGCGAAAAGTGCGGAATCTTCGGCGTTTTCGCCCCGGGCGAAGACGTTGCTCGGCTCACATTCTTTGGCCTCCACGCCCTGCAACACCGCGGACAAGAGTCCGCTGGCATCGCCACGACCGACGGCCGGAAACTCAACATCTTCGCCGAGATGGGCCTCGTCGCGCAGGTGTTCGACGAGGACACCTTGGCCGGCCTGCCCGGCCATGCGGCGATCGGCCACACGCGCTACTCCACGACCGGTTCCAGCGTGCAGTGCAACGCCCAGCCGTTCCTGATCAAAGGGGCGCTGGGCGAACTGGCGATTGCGCACAACGGCAACGTGGTGAACGCCGACGTCATGCGCGTCGACCTCGAAAGCCGGGGTACGCGCTTCGAGACGACCACCGACACCGAAGTCCTGGGCCACCTGCTGGCGGAGGCCGCGCCGAGCAACTGGCAGGACGGCTTCACCACGATGATGCGACGTGCCGTGGGCGCCTACTCACTCGTGATCCTCTCGAAGGAGGCGCTGTACGCGGTGCGCGATCCCCTGGGCATCCGCCCGCTTTGCATCGGACGGCTGAACGGCCATGGCTGGGTATTTGCCTCCGAGACGTGCGCCCTGGACCACCTGGGCGCGGACTTCGTGCGCGAGGTCGCGCCGGGCGAGGTCGTCCGCGTCGACGAGCACGGCCTGACCTCGACGTTCCCGCTGGGTGATCCCGCTGCCGACCAGGCGCTGTGCCTGTTCGAGTTCATCTATTTTGCCCGGCCGGACTCGAAGCTCGACGGGCAGTTGCTGCATCCGGTGCGGATGCGGATGGGCGCGCGACTGTCCGAGGAGCACCCGGTGGATGCCGACCTGGTGATCGGCGTCCCGGACTCCGCGACGGCGGCGGCGATCGGGTACGCGGCCGCCTCGGGCATCCCGTATGCCGAGGGGCTGGTGAAGAACCGGTATGTGGGGCGGACGTTCATCCAGCCCGACCAGCGCCTGCGCGAGCGCGGCGTGCAGTTGAAGTACAACCCGCTGCGCGAGGTGATCCAGGGCAAGCGCGTGATCGTCGTGGACGACTCGATCGTGCGCGGGACGACCACCCCGCGCGTGGTGAAGATGCTGCGCGACGCGGGTGCGACCGAGGTGCACATGCGCATCACCTCGCCGCCCATCACCCACCCCTGCTTCTACGGTGTGGACATGGCGACGCGTGGCGAACTAATCGCGGCCAACATGGACGTGGACGCGATCCGCGACCACATCGGCGCGGACAGCCTTGGCTACCTCTCGCTCGAGGCGACGGTCGACGCGACCGGCCTGGGCGGGGGCCGGCACTGCACGGCCTGCTTCTCCGGCGTCTACCCGTCGGAGGTCCCGCTCCAGTTCGACAAGTTCGCGCTGGAATCCGAGGCCTCGCGCCCGGACCACGAGATCCCGATGGTCGCCGCCGCGCCGGCCACAGTCCCGCTGACCGCCCGGTAGGCCATAGCCCGCGTCCGCACCGGCAGATACGCTTCCAGCCAGGCACTCCCCGCCTCGAAGGCCGCGCCATGAGCGACCGCGATCCTCAGCCCCTCACCTACGCCGCCGCCGGTGTCGACGTCGCCGCGCGTGACGCCGCCGCCCGCCGGTATGGCGAGGTGGCGCGCACCACGCACGGGCCCGAGGTGCTCCGGCTGGGCGGCGGCTTCGCCGGGCTGTTCCACCTTGGCCAGCGCATGCGCGACCCGGTGCTCGTGGGCGCGACCGACGGCGTCGGCACGAAGGTACTGCTCCAGGCTGCCCTCGACCGGTACGAGGATGCCGGGCGGGACGTCGTCACGAACAACGTGAACGACCTGATCACGATCGGCGCCGAGCCGCTCTTCTTCCTCGACTACATCGCGACGAACGCTTTGCCGGCGGCTGCGCGGCTGCGCGTGGTCGAGGGCGTCGCCGCCGCGTGTCGCGAGCAGGGCGTGGCGCTGATCGGCGGCGAGACGGCGGACATGCCGGACATCTACCGCCCGAAGGACTTCGACCTCGCCGGCTTCGTCGTCGGCGCGGTGGAGCGCGACGGGATGATCGATGGCTCCGCGATTGCGCCGGGAGATGTGCTGGTCGCGTTGCCGTCGACGGGGCTGCACACCAACGGGTACTCGCTCGCGCGGGAGGTCTGGGGCCTCGGCAAGGGGCTTGGAGACGAACACGACCGGGAGATCCTCGGGCGCGAGATCGAGGAACTGCACGGGACGCTGGGGGACGCGCTCTGCGCGCTGCATCAGCCCTACTGGCCGATGCTCCGCGAGGCGTTCCGTGGCGGGGCCATCAAGGGAGTCGCCCACATCACGGGCGGCGGCATCCCGGGCAACCTCCCGCGCATCCTGCCTGACGGCGTCGCGGGACGCATCGACCGTTCGACATGGACGGCCCCGGCGCTGTTCGAGTTGATCCAGCACGAGGGACGGATAGCGGACGGCGAGATGTTCCACACGTTCAACATGGGCGTCGGCATGATCCTCGTCGTCAGTGCGGCCGACCTCGACGCCGCGCTGGCGCTGCCTGGTGCATGGCGGGTGGGTGACGTGGAAGCGCGGGGCTCGAATGGGCCGGTGCGAGGCCTGCCGGAGCGTTGACCGCAGGCGGTCGTTGAGTATTCGTTGGAGATGGAGTCATTGATGACGCACCGGGCTGTCCTGGCTGTGTACGACAAGCAAGGGGTCGCCGAGCTCGCGCGCGGATTGCACGCGCTGGGCTGGGAGATCGTCTCCACCGGCGGTACGGCGCGCGCGGTGCGCGAAGCGGGTGTTCCGGTCGTCGAGGTGGCTGAACTGACAGCAAGCCCGGAGATGTTCGGGGGCCGCGTGAAGACCCTCCACCCGAAGGTGCACGGGGGCATCCTCTACCGCCGCGGCCTCGCGGAGGACGAGGCGCAGGCCGTCGAGCACGGCATCCCGAACATCGACATGGTCGTGGGGAACCTCTACCCGTTCGTCGAGACCGTTGCTGGCAACCCCTCCTTCGAGGAGGCAATCGAGCAGATCGACATCGGCGGGCCGGCGATGATCCGCGCGGCCTCGAAGAACCACCAGTGGGTGCTGCCGATCATCGACCCAGCCGACTACAACTCGGTCCTGGAGGCGCTGCGCGGCGCCGACGGCGACCCGCGCGGCATCGACGCCGCGTACCGGCGTCGCCTGGCGGCGAAGGCGTTCCAGCACGTCGCGCACTACGACACCGCAGTGGCGGAGTACCTCCGTAAGCCGGAGGAATTGTTCCCCGAACAGCTGACGGTGGGGATGACCCGCGTGCAGGAGATGCGCTATGGCGAGAACCCGCATCAGCAGGGCGCCTTCTATATGTTCGACTCGGTGCGGACGCCCGTCGAGGGCATCGGCGCCATGCAACAGCACCACGGGAAGGGGATGTCCTACGTCAACTTCCTCGACGCCGACGCCGCCTTCAACGTGGTCTGCGACTTCGACGAGCCGGCGGTCGCGATCATCAAGCACACCAACCCGGCGTGCCTCGCGGCCGGCGACGTGCTGCTCGCTCGGCTCTACGAGCGCGCTCTGGTCGAGGGCGACTTCGTCTCTGCGTACGGGGGCATCGTCGCGGTGAACCGCATCGTGGACATGGACCTCGCGGTCGCGTTGCGCGACGTGCTCTCACCGGAGTCGGGCGTGCGGATGTTCTACGAGATCGTGATCGCGCCGGGGTATGAGCCCGCCGCCCTCGACCACTTGAAGAAGAAGTCGAAGGACCTGCGCATCCTCGAGGCGCCAGTTGGCGACCCGCACCGCGAGCGGATCGAGGTGCGCGGGGTGCGCGGCGGGATGCTTGTCGAGACCGCGGACGTCTCGCGCGACACGCGGTTCGACGTGGTGAGCGAGCGGCAGCCCACCGCGAAGGAGATGGCCGACCTGCAGGTCGCGTGGCGCGTCTGCAAGCACGTGAAGTCGAACGCCGTCGCCTTCGTGAAGGACGGGGTGCTCATCGGCATGGGCGCGGGCCAGCCGAACCGGGTGGGCAGCGCTGAGATCTGCAAGCAGCAGGCGGGCGAGCGCGCCCGGGGGGCCGTCGCGGCCACCGACGCGCTGATTCCCTTCCCGGACACGGTCGAGGTCTGTGCGAGCGCCGGCTGCACGGTGGTGGCGCACACCGGCGGCTCGATCCGGGACGACGAGTCGGTGGCGGCGGCGAACCGCCTGGGCGTGACGCTGATCGTCACGGGAGTGCGGCACTTCCGGCACTAATCGAGCGTGAGAGGCCCTCACGGCGAGGGGCCTTACACTCGGTCCATGGCGACAGTTGACCTCGTAATCCCCGTCTACAACGAGGAGCACGTCCTCGCGGGGAGCATCGCGCGTGTGCTCGCCTACCTCGAAGGGCACCCCGAGCATCAGTGGCGGATCGTGGTGGCGGACAACGCCTCGCGGGACCGCACGCTGGAGGTGGCACGCGAGCAGGGGGCGGCACACCCTGGCCGCGTCGCCGTGCTCCATCTTCCGGTGAAGGGGCGCGGGATCGCGCTCCGGAACGCCTGGCTCACCTCGGACGCGGACGTGGTCGCCTACATGGACGTCGACCTCTCGACCGACCTCGGGCACCTGCCGGCGCTGATCGACCCAATCGCCGCGGGCCAGGTGGACGTCGCCTATGGGTGCCGGCTGGGACGTGGAGCCGTGACCAACCGTTCTTTCAAGCGCGAGCTGATCAGTCGCACGTATGTATTCATACTCAACTGGGCCCTCGGCCTGAGAGTGACGGACGCCCAGTGCGGCTTCAAGGCAGCCTCTCGCGAGGCGGTCCGGGCGCTGGTACCGCTGGTGCATGACAACAAGTGGTTCTTCGACTCTGAATTGCTCTGGGTAGCGCAGCAAAACGGCTTCCGCCTGCGGGAGGTGCCCGTCCGCTGGATCGAGGACCCGGACACGCGGGTGAAGATCGTCCAGACGGCCATGGAAGACCTGCAGGGCATCTGGCGGCTGCGCCGCCATCCGGTGCCAAGGGTGCCGGGGCGGGGCGCACGAGGGGCCTGACCCTCAAATGTTCAGGCCAGAGGCCGCGCTATTCTGGTTTCTAGGGCACGGCGATCGAGTGGCGCAGCCGGCCGGCGAGGACTTGCGTTGACCGTATCTGCGCCGCCTCGCTACATTCGCCGCGGCCCCGCAGCCCCGGCTGCGCGTGCCTTATGACGGCCGCGGCCAGTTTGGCGACGCGGCCCGTGTTCGGAGGTCGGCATGCTTGGTGAAGGCGAAGGCCTCGAACTGCTCGGTGTGTTCCTCACGTTCATGTTCGGCCTGGGCGTGATGGTCCTGCTCGGAAAGTGGTGGGAGGCCTAGTCAGGCTTCGTCCGCCCGTCCGGCGGACACCACCAGTCGAAAAGCGATCCCCGGGCCTGCGGGGTGGATGGCGAGGTAGCAATGACGGCGACCGAATCTCCGGAACGCCGGTCGATGGGCGACCGAGTCTACGACGCGATCTTCTCGAACCGCCTCTGGCGGTCGATCTTCCGCTCGGGCTACCCGAACACCCCGCGAAACCAGATGCTGGCAATCGCGACCAACGTCTTCCTGCACCTGCACCCGACGCGCATCCACCGCACGCACGTCAAGATCACGCACACGTTCTGCCTCGGCGGGTTGTCGTTCTTCCTCTTCCTCGGACTGACCATCTCGGGCGTGCTGCTGATGTTCTACTACGTGCCCTCCGTGGAGCGGGCGTACGAGGACATCCTGGCGCTGGAGACGGACGTCCGCTTCGGCCAGTTGATGCGCAACATGCACCGGTGGATGGCGCACGGCATGGTGCTGACCGTCCTCATGCACATGATGCGGGTCTTCTACACCGGCGCGTACAAGCCGCCCCGGGAGTTCAACTGGGTCGTCGGCGTCGTGCTGCTGGTCCTGACGCTGCTGCTCTCGTTCACGGGCTACCTGCTCCCATGGGACCAGCTGGCGCTGTGGGCCATCACGGTGGGCACGAACATGGTTGGCTCCGCCCCCCTGCTGGGTGAGCCAAACCGGTTCGTCCTCGTGGGCGGCTTCCAGGTGGGTCAGGCCGCGCTGATCCGCTTCTACACGCTGCATGTGATCGGCCTCCCGCTGATGGCGGCCGTGTTCATGACGGTCCACTTCTGGCGAATCCGCCGCGACGGCGGCGCGGCTCGGCCGCTGTAGTCGGGGGAGGAACGCACGATGGCTGCTGCCAACACGCAACCCGTCGCCGCCTCGCGCGCGGTCGAGGCACGCAAGCGCCGCCAGCGCGAAGAAGAGGTGCTGGTCTGGCCGGACCTCGTCTTCATCGAGTTCATCTCGGCGGTGCTGTTCACCGTCCTGATCGTGGCGCTCGCCGTCCTCGTGGACGCGGTGCTGCTCGACCGGGCGAACACGGCGGTGACGCCGAACCCCTCGAAGGCGCCGTGGTACTTCCTGAACCTGCAGGAACTGCTGCTCCACATGCACCCGGCCCTCGCGGGCGTCATCGTGCCGACGATCGCCCTGATCGCCCTCGGCGCGATCCCCTACTGGGACAACACGGCCGAAGGCCAGGGCGAGTGGCTCTCCACGCCGCGAGCGTGGCTGAACCTGAAGGTCGGCGCGGTCGTCGGCGCGATCGGCACGCTGGTGCTGATCTTCTTCGACGACGCGCAGCACGCGAAACTCTGGGAGAAGGTCACCGGGACTGACTGGCCGATCCCCGCGCTGCGGAACGCGCGCGCGATCCAGAACGAGATCCCGTGGCCGAAGTCCTGGACCAAGGTGCCGCTGGGCGACAAGCTCATCCGCACCGACCTCCTCGGCCTGCCGAAGATCAGCCTGAACATCAACATCCCCGGCCTGATCGTGGAGCAGATCATCCCCGTGACGATGATGGTGGGCCTACCGGTGCTGCTCTCGCTGGTCGCGTGGAAGACGAAGGTCGCCCAGACCAAACGCGACCACATGATCCTGCAGTTTTCGGGCTTCATCGCCGTCTACGTGACGTTGACCATCGTCGGGACGTTCTTCCGGGGCGCGGGTATGGCGTTGGTGCCGTACACGATCTTCGCGGAGAAGTAACGGGCGGGCTGAGAGGACGATCATGGCGAACGAGACGGTCTCGCCGACGGACGCCTGGAAACAGGCGCTGGCCACCCGGAAGACACAGGTGGCGGACGCGGCGGCGGTTCCTGCGGCGGCGGTCACCCCGCTCGACCAGGACGTGTCGCGGCGGAACTTCATCCGTGCCTCGTTCTGGGGCGGCCTCGGTGTGACGCTCCTCGGCTCGGTCGGGCTGCTGCTGGACTACCTGTACCCGCGGAACGTGAAGGGCTTCGGCGCCCCCGTCCCGGCCGGCAACGTGAAGGACTTTGTGAAGGGCGCCGAGCCGAAGGCGTTCTCGGAAGGCCAGTTCTGGCTCGCGAACCTCGACCCTGCGGAGACGCGGGCCGGCGGCTCGGGCGGCGCGGCTGGGTTGCTTGCGCTTTGGCGGAAGTGCCCCCACCTCGGCTGCACGGTGCCGTGGCGCCAGTCGTTCGACTACGAGGGCGACAAGGGTTGGTACCGCTGCCCGTGTCACGGTTCCACCTACACGAAGGCGGGCATCCGGGTGTATGGCCCGGCGCCGCGTTCGATGGACACGATGGCGATCACCGTGGACGCCAGCGGCAATATCACCGTCGACACGGGCAAGATCACTAAGGGTGGCCCGGACAACCCGACGCGCGCCGTCAAGGCGCCGGGACTTCCCACCTAGCCCGGTCAGACAGCCACGCGGCTGATCAGTCGAGAAGCGCCGACAGAATGGTGAACGCATGAACACGAGCAAGCAGGTCAATGTGATGATCGGGCTGCTGTTCGTCGCCTTCCTCACGTTCGGTGCCTACATCGCCAATGAGAACAACCGCGCAGAGGCCGCCCGCGAGGCGCAGGACGAACTGAAGGCGCACCGCGGGGCTACACTCTTCGTGAACAACTGCCGCACCTGCCACGGCCTCGAAGGCAAGGGCACGGAGGAGGGCGGGGTCGCCCCGCCGCTCAACCGGCCGTCGTTCCGCATCATCGGCAAGGGCGACCCGGAGCTCCCGCCCACGCCGGAAGGCGAAGCGAACGGGCTGAAGAACTTCCTCTTCAACACGATCGCATGCGGCCGCACGAACACGGCGATGCCGACGTGGTCGGAGAAGCAAGGCGGCCCGCTCTCGGACACGCAGATCAACTACCTCGTGCTCATGATCACCGAGGGCCGCTGGGACCTGGTGACGGAGATCGGCGAGGAGCACGACTCGGCGACGACGCCTCCCACCACCAAGGACGACATCCTGGTGAAAGACCCGGCGGCGCTCTCGCTGACGGCGAAGAACTGTGGCCAGTTCAACCCACTCTCGGCCAAGGAGTTCTACGAGCGCGACCCGTTCAAGGCGCCTGGCGCGGCCACGCCGGCCGACGGCGCGCCGAAGGCTGGCGCGTCCGGCCCCTCCGTCCAGGGCGTGCCAGTGGCCGACTTCTTCCAGAAGACGTGCGCGACCTGCCACGGCGCGAAGCGCCAGGGCATCGTGGGGCCGGCGCTGACGCCCGAGCGGCTGACGAATACGGACGACTTCTACTTCAACACGATCAAGAACGGCCGTCCGGGGACTGCCATGCCGGCATGGGGCGCGGTTGGCCTGAAGGACGACGACATCAAGGCGCTCGTCCAGTTCATCAAGACCGTCCAGCCGTAGGCTTGCGGGCCTGCGCGGCGTATCCGGCGACCGGCCGGGCGTGATTTTCAGGGGGGACCGATGCCTGCTGTGACCGGGAAGCGCTACAAGTGTCCGGACTGTGGCGCGGAGTTCATTGTGACCAAGGGTTCGAACGACGCAGAACTTCGTTGCGGTGACAAACCGCTCGAGCAGCTGTAGGAGGCGCGCTATGGCTGTCGCACTGGGCAAGCGGTACAAGGACGAGACGACCGGCGTCGAGGTGCTCTGCATCAAGCCGGGCAACAAGCCCGCCGACGTGAACCTGAACGTCAACGGGCGAGGCATGGAAGAACTGCAGCCGAAGGTCCTCCCCTCCGCCGACTAGGCGTGGCTTCCCCGGCGGTGGTTTGACGCCGTCCGACGGCGCTCCGTACGATGGCTGGTGCGCGCCGGGAACCCAGCGCGTTTCGCGAAGCGTATTTTGTCGAATGTGGAGCCTGGCGCTGTGGCCGGGCGGGGGTGGTACGAGTGACGGACATCACGGTAGGCGACTCGGAATCGTTGGAGGCCGCGCTGCGCCGCTTCAACAAGCGCGTCCAGGCAGACGGCATCCTGACCGACGCCCGCCGGCACGAGTACTACGAGAAGCCGTCCGAGCGGCGCAAGAAGAAGGAAGCCGCACGCCGTCGCAAGTTGCGGAAGGCCGCCGCCCGCACGGGCACGCGCCGCGACTACTAGCAGCAAGACCGGCGCACGCCGGGCGATCGCGGAGTTCGGGCCCCGGCACAGCCGGGGTTCGTTGTCTCCAGCGGGCACCGGGCGCGACGCGAAGGAGGGACCATGGCCACCACTGAGTCGATCCGCGACGCCATGACGGCGGCTTGGAAGGCGGGCGACACCACCCGTCGCGACGCGCTCCGGCTGATGATCGCGAGCATGACGAACGCCCGGATCGAGCTCGGGCGGCCGCTCGACGAGGCGGACGTCACGCGCGTCCTCCAGAAGGAGGCGAAGCAGCGACGCGACTCGATTGCCGAGTATGCGAAGGCCAAGCGACAGGACCTCGTCGACAAGGAGCAGGCCGAACTCGACGTGATTGTGCAGTTCCTTCCGCAACAGATGTCGGAGGAGGAACTGCGCGCGATTGTGCGTTCGGTGATCGAGGAAGCCGGCGCGAAGAGCGTCAACGACCTCGGCAAAGTCATGCGCCCGCTGATGGCTCGGCTCGCAGGCCGGGCGGACGGCGCCGCTGCGAACGCCATCGCGCGCGAGATCCTCCAGGGCTAGCGCCCGCCCCGCCTTCCGATGGCCGCCCGCACCACCTCCCTCCCCCCGCGCCCCATCCGGCGTCGTTCCTGGTGGTTCGGCGTTGTGGTCGCGCTCCTCCTCACTGCTGCGCTGTTCCCGGTCTACCCGGGCGTGCGTCCGCTGCGTGAGGGCTCGATCGTCGCTCGCCCCATCCATGCTCCGCGCGACCTCTCGTACGAGTCCGAGGTGCGGACGAACGCCGTCCGCAAACAGGCGGCCGACGCCGTCCCCGAGGTCGTCGTCCTGGACACCGCGGTGCGCGACCGGCAACTCGCCGACCTCGAGCGCGTGCTGCGCGAGGTCGACCGCGTGCGCAAGGACGCCGCGCTGTCCGACTCCGCGAAGGAGAGTGCGATCCGCGCGATCCCGGGGACGGCGATCTCGCAGGCCAGCGCTGCGGCGCTGGCGAAGCTGACGCAGGAGCGCTGGGAGGGTCTCATCAGCGTCGAGCTGCGCGCCGTCCTCGGCCGCACGCTGGTGGGCGCGGTCCCGGCGCAGGAAGTCGACCAGGCGAAGACGCGCGCGGCCGGCTTCTTCAGTCCCTCGCTGACTGAGACGGAACTCGCTGCCGCGCGCGAGCTGCTCTCGCCGCTGATCATCACGACGCTCAAGGTGGACGTCCCGCGCACGGAGGCGCAGCGAAAGCAGGCGCGCGAGAACACGCCGCCCGTGGTTGTCACGTTCACGCGCGGCCAGCCGGTCCTGGACGCCGGCGACCTCGTAGACGCGGCGGCGATCGAGGCGCTCGACCGGCTCGGGATCAACGACGGAGCGCTGCGCTGGCCGGTCGCGGCGGCGGCCGTGGTCGCGGCGGTCGTCGCCGGCGTGGCCACCGCGCTGGTCGCCGCCGGCGTCCCCAGCCTCGTGGGCGCGCGCCGGCGGTTGCTGTTCGCCCTGCTGCTCGCCGCAGCGGTATTCGCCGCGAAGTCTGCCGCACCGTTCTTGCTGCCGGACGACGAGCGCCGCTTCCTCTTCCTCGCCCTCCCGCTCTGCGCCGCGCCCGTCTCGGTCGCGCTGTTCCTCGACGCTGGTGCCGGGCTGCTGCTCACGGCGTTGCTGGGGGCGCTGACGATCTTCGCCAGCGTCGCCGCCCCCGGGGCCACCCTTGGAGAGGCGCGCGCGCTCGAGGTGGCGCAGTTTGCCGCGGCGATCACCGTGGGGTCGCTCGTGGCGATAGGCGTCGTCGCGCGCAGCGACCGGGGCCCTCGCATCATCCTCGCCGGCCTCGCCGCCGGGGCCGGTTCCGGCGTGGCTGCCGGCGCGCTGCTGCTGCTCGACCCCGACCGCCGGTCCGAGGATGTCCTGTGGCTGGTGGGCGGGAGCGTGGCCGGCGGCTTGTGGACGGCGGTGATCGCCGCGCTCGCCTTCGCGCTGCTCGGCAAGATGTTCGGCATCGTGACGCGGGTGCAACTGATGGAACTCGGGCAGTTGAGCCACCCGCTCCTGCGCCGGCTGCAGGACGAGGCACCGGGGACGTTCCAGCACGCGATGCTGGTCGGGAACCTCGCCGAGCGCGCGGCGGACCGGATCGGCGCTGACGCCCTTCTCGTGCGCGTGGGGGCGTACTACCACGACGTGGGCAAGTTGTACTCGCCGGCGTTCTTCGTCGAGAACTTCGGCGACGATCCGAGTCCGCACGACCGCATCGACCCGATGCAGTCGAACCGGGTGATCCAGCAGCACGTCACGCAGGGGATCGAACTGGCACGCAAGGAGAAGTTGCCTGAGGCGGTCGTGCGGTTCATCCCTGAGCACCACGGCACCCGCCTGGTCTCCTATTTCTACCGCCGCGCCGCCGAGGCGCGCCCGGACATCTCGCCAGACGCCTTCCGCTACCCCGGGCCGCGGCCGCAGAGCCGGGAGACCGCGCTCGTGATGATCGCTGACGCCTGCGAGGCGACGGTCCGCTCGATGTCTGACCGCTCTACCGAGCGCATCCGCGAGGTGGTGGAGAGGACGATCAGGGAGCGGATCGAGGAGGGGCAGTTCGACGAGTGCCCGATTTCGCTCCGCGACCTCAAGGTGGTGGCCGAGACCTACACCGCCACCCTCAACGCCGTGCTCCACCCGCGCGTCGAGTATCCCGAGCCCACGCGCCGCGAGTTGGCGGCACGAGGCGCCGTGCCTGCCCGTCCCGAGGCGCCTCGGGCCGACCTGCCGCAGGACGTGATTGTCGCGGACCTGCCGGTCCCCGCTCGCCGCGCGATCTCCGAGGACGACACGCACTGACCGGCCCGTAGCCGGAACGCTCCGTATACTGGGCTTATCTCCCCTCGATGTCTGCGTCCGAGGAGCCGACCGTGCGCGCCGCCGTCCTCGTCTTTCCCGGCACCTGGAGCGACAACGACTGCGTCTGGGCGCTGTCGCAGGT
>SCTU01000239.1 GCA_004297315.1 Dehalococcoidia bacterium
CCCCGCATCCGGGCACGATCGGCGACCTCGCCGCGCGATTGCGCCGAGGCGAGGTCTCGCCGGTCGACCTGGTTGAGCAAGCACTCGGCCGGGTCGAGGCGCTGAATGGCGACTCGCATGCCCTCATTACGGTGCTCGCCGAGCGTGCTCGCGAGCAGGCGCGGACGGCAGAACGTGAGCTCGCCGCGGGCCGCGATCGGGGGCTACTGCACGGCATCCCGTTCACGGTGAAGGACCTCTTCGACACCGCCGGCATCCGCACGACCGGCGGATCGCGTCTCTTTGAGGACTATGTCCCGCAGGAGACCGCCACGGTGCTCGACCGTCTGGAGGAGGCCGGAGCGATCTGCATCGGGAAGGCGAACCTCAGCGAGTTCGCGATGGGCGGGACGCAGCGGCATCCGTTCGGCGATCCCGTCAACCCTTGGGGCGCGGAATGGAGCCCTGGCTCGTCGAGCAACGGCTCGGCCGTTTCCGTCATGAGCGGGATGGGCGTGTTTTCGATCGGCAGCGACACGGCGGGCTCGATCCGTCACCCGGCAGCAGTGTGCGGTGCCTATGGCTACAAGCCGAGTTATGGTCGCGTCAGCCGTCACGGCGTCTGGCCGCTCCTTTGGACGTTCGACACCGTTGGCGTGATTGCGCGCTCCGCCACCGACTGCCGGCTCGTCGCGGCGGCGATCGCCGGACCGGACCCGCTCGATGCCACGACGAGCGCGCCAGACGCCGCGGGCGCGCCGGCCCTCGATGCGCCCGTAACGCTGCGCGGCATGCGCGTCGCGCTCATCGACGAGTACGCGCGGACGGACGCCGGCTCAGACGTCGAAAGGGCGCTCCGACGGTTCACCGATTTCCTCGAGGCCTCCGGTGCGACGATTTCCCGGGTCGCCGTGCCGGAGATGGACGGCGCGGGGACGCTGTACGCCGCAGTGAAGGACGTGGCCAACGTCCTGCTGCACGCCGACCTCACCCGCGTGCTCGCCGCCGTCGACGAAACGCCGCGGCTCAACCTGTTGACCGGCGCGCTGATGCCGGCGCACTGGGCGGCGAAGGCGGACCGCCTGTTGGCGCACGCGCGTGACGGGCTGCGCGCACGCTTCGCTGGCCTCGACGCCGTCGTCTGGCTCGGTACAGGCGGCACGACGCTGTCGCTCGCCGGTGCCCCGGGGCCGTCGGCCGCGCGCACGCCGGAGGCGGTGATCGCCGCGAACGAGGCGCGCGTCGGGTCGCGTGTGATCGCCAACATCGCCGGGGTACCCGCCATCGCACTGCCGCTCGGGAACGACGGCCGCGGGGCGCCGATGAGCGTGCAGGTGGGTGCGGCGATCTTCCGCGACCACGTCACGCTGGGGATCGGTGCGGCGTGGGAGCGCGAGTTCGGCCCGCTGCCGCTGCCGTTCGTACCTCAGGTGGGATGAGCCTGGACCCCGGGGGCCACTCAACGCTCCGCTGCCGACCGTGTTCAACGATTCAAAATCATTCAACGTCGCGGTCGGCATGCAGCCCTAGATATCGCAACCTCGCCACGAGTTACATCGCTCTAACAAACGCAACATCCATGCCTCACCAGTAAAAATCGGGCCGTAAAGTGATCGTGACGCTCAAACACCCCGCCAGCGCGGGCACTGGCCGCGGCGGGACTGAGAGGACTTCTCCGATGGGACTGCTGCTCCTTCTGTTGGTCCTTCTGCTGCTGTTCGGCGGCGGCGCGTTCTACTTCACAAGCAACGTGCTGGTCGTGCTGCTGGTCGCACTTCTCGTGTTGGCGATTGGCGGCTATGGCAGCCGCGCACGCTGGTACTGACGGCGCGATCTCAGCCCTCCCGGCGCTGGCGCTGACGAGTCGCCGCGCCGGCGCGGGCGGCGAGGATGCGGCGGACGATCGGCGGCCATTCGGGCCAGCCGCGGCGTATTGAGATATCGAGGCCCTCGAGGGGGTCGAGCGCGCAGTAGCACCGCGCCCGCACCATGAAGCCCTCGTCCACGGGCCCGCGATAGAGCCGCAGGACCATCGATGCAAACGCTTCGTCCCAGTTCTGGATTAGCCGCGAGAACTCGAGAGCCGGGTCGGACACCCGCGCCGACTCGAAGTCCAGCAGCGCGAGGATCTCGCCACCTTCGTGGAGCAGCACGTGGGCGGGTTTGAGGTCGGCATGGACGAGGGTCAACGGGGGGAGCGTGCGCGACGCCCGCGCTAGCCGGGAGCCGACTTCGCGTACCCACGCCTCAGTTGTCGGGCTCAGCAACGGCGCGCATCGCTCGATCATTGGCTTGAACAAGTCTTCCCACGGGACGTACGGCACCGCGCCACAGGCAATCCCGACGGATGGGCCGAGCGCGTGTAGCGTCGAGACCAACTCGGCGATCGCTGCGGCCAGTTGCCTTCGCGCGGCGCGCCCGCGGGCACGCGCCTCCCTCCCGTCGACGAAGCGATACAGGCCGGCAACCACCTCGCCGCCCCGCCCGCGGAGCAGCCGAGGCTCCCGCGGCAGCGGCACCCCCTTGCCGCGGAGCGCCTCCGTCAGGCGATGCTGACCCTCGATGGTGAGGATGGCCTCCGGAAGCCTGGGTACACGCAGCAGCCAGTCGCCGTCGGGCGCCGGCACGCGCCAGGCGAGCACATCCCACCCCTGTCCAGCGAGGGTGGCCCGGGCAGCGTCGGCCGAGGGCACCGCGGCACGCAAGGCCGCCACATCCTCAGGCGCCAGGGTCTCGGTAGGGGACTTGGTCACGTCGTCCATGTTCGTGGAGCCGTCAAACTGACCGCACCACCCGCAACCCTTGCCGGGGCGGGGCATAATCCCCGGAGCACTGAATGCCAGCGGGAGGACATACGCCATGCCGGTCGCACCGATCAACGGCACCGAGATTTACTACGAGACCTACGGGAGTGGTTTCCCGCTCGTCTTCGCCCACGGCGGCTTTGGGGGACTGGGCACCGGCGCGGGTGGCAACGTCCCGCCCTGGGTCGAGCGGTTCGCCAGGCATTTCCAGGTCATCCTTCCCGACCGGCGTTCCTCCGGGCGATCCGGCTTCCCGGACGCCCCCCACACCATGTCGCTCTTCGCCAGCGATATCCGAGCGCTCCTCCGTCACCTCGGCCACGAGCGCGCGTTCGTCTGGGGTACCTCCGCGGGCGGCCCGATCGCCACGACCTTCGGCCTGGAACACCCCGAAGCCGCGGCCGGCGTCGTGATCGCGGAGACGGCACCGTGGCTCTCGCGCGACCCCGACCTCCTCGGCAGGCTGCGCGAGCGCATCGAGGTGCTCAACACGCGAGGTGTGGACGCGGCGTACGAGGCACGGCGCGAGGGAGGCACAGTCGGCCTCAACCTCTTCGCCGCCCAGCGGCCCGCGCAGTCGGAGGAGGAGCAGCGCTCTCGCGACGAGCGTCGCGCCGCGATCCAGGCACAGC
>SCTU01000240.1 GCA_004297315.1 Dehalococcoidia bacterium
GGCAGCGCGTCGCGTTCACCGCAGAGCACCGCCTCGATGCCGTCCACACGCAATCGTTGCCGGAGCGCCAGCCCCTCCTCCACTGTCGCCGCGGGGTAGATGGCGCGGGCACCGCGGCCCAGGAGGACGGCGATGGCCGAAGTCGCGCGCAGCACGTCCACGACCAGACAGGTGCGCCCGGCGGGTTCTGCGAAAGACGGCGCGAGCGCGACATCGACGTGGCGGACGGGCATCGGAGCATCCTACGGGCGCGGGGCGCAGGTTGCTGCGCGGTCGGGCGGGCCGTAGCCTGACTGCATCTGCGGGCGGGCCGCGGAGGGTGCATGCCGGTCAGGGCAGGAATCTTCGACTCCGGAGTGGGCGGCCTGACGGTCGCCGATGCGCTACATCGCCTTGCCCCCGCGCTTCCCATCTCCTACCTCGCGGACACGGCCTTCTTCCCGTACGGCAACCGTTCCGCCGAGGAGGTCTCGGATCGTGCGGTGGTGCTCGCACGGATGCTGGTCGACGGCGGCGCGACCGTGATCGTCGTCGCCTGCAACACGGCCTCCTCCGCTGCCCTCGAGCGCCTGCGCGCCGAGTTCACTGTCCCTGTCGTCGGCATGGAGCCGCCTGTGAAGCCCGCGGTGGAGCGCAGCCGCAGCCGCACCGTCGCCGTCCTCGCGACCACCGGGACGGTCAGCGGTGCTCGCCTCGCCCGCCTGACGGAGCGCCACAGCGGCGACGCAACGGTCACGACGATCGCCATGCCCGGCCTTGCCGACCTCGTCGAGGCGGGCGAGATCGCGAGCGAGCGCGTGCGCGGGATGCTCTCGGACGCGCTGCGCGGGCCCGTCGCCGGTGGCGTGGACGAGGTCGCGCTGGGCTGCACGCACTACGGATTCCTCCGCCCTGCGCTGGTCTCGTTGCTCCCCGCAGGCGTCGAGGTCATCGACGCCGCGGAGCCCGTCGCGCGGCGCGTGCTGGCGGTGATGGCCGAGTCAGGACAGCATGTCCCGTCCGGGCCCGCGCAGGAGGTGCTCTGCTACGCTACCGGTGACGCCGACTCGTTCGAAGCGACCATCCGACGGTTGCGCGACGCCGGCGCTGCGCTTCCTCCCCTGCGCGTGCTTCGCCCGGTGGCCTGAACAAGGAGACTTCCCGTGCCGCAGGTTGAGACGCAAACGACCTTCCGCTCGCGTTTCGAGGCGGCTGCCGACCGGAACCACTCACTGCTGTGCGTGGGCCTCGACCCCGACCCCGCGAAGACACCGGCGGGCGTCACGGTGCGCGACTTCCTGATGGGGATCGTGGAGGCCACCAGCGACCTGGTCGCCTGCTACAAGCCGAACATCGCCTTTTTCGAGCCCTGGCTTGGCGAGGGTATCGACATGCTGCGCGAGGTGATCGCGGCGGTCCCGCGCGACGTGCCGGTGCTGCTGGACGCCAAGCGCGGCGACATCGGGCACACCTCTGAGGCGTACGCGCGCGCTGTGTTCGAGTCGCTCGGCGCGGACGCGGTCACGCTGAACCCATACCTCGGGCGCGACGCTGTGGAACCATTCCTGCGCTACGCCGACCGACACTCGTTCCTCCTGTGCCGCACGTCGAACGCAGGCGCCGTCGACGTGCAGGACCTCCAGGTCGACGGCCGGCCGCTCTATGAACGGATCGCCGCGCTCGCCAACGAATGGAACACCCGCGGGAACGTCGGGCTCGTGGTGGGCGCCACCTACCCGGCGGAGGCCGCGCGCATCCGTGAGATTTGCCCCGACTTGCTGTTCCTGATGCCCGGCGTCGGCGCACAGGAAGGCGACCTTGAGGCGGCCGTGCGCGCCGGGATGGACGCGCAGCACGCGGGGATTGCCGTGAACGCCTCGCGCGGGGTCCTCTATCCCGCCGCCGGCGAGGGCGTCCGCTGGGCGGACGCCTCTCGAGAGGCGGCGGCCCGGCTGCGCGACCAGATCAACGCCGCCCGCGGCCGATAGCGCCCGGCGGTGGCCCCCCTCGACCTCCTCGACCTGCGCATGGGGGATGTCCTGCGGCTGCGCAAGCAGCACCCGTGCGGTAGCCACGAATGGGAGGTGGTCCGGCTGGGCGGCGACGTGGGCCTGCGCTGCCGGGGCTGTTCGCACCGCATCCTGATGGACCGCCCTACGCTGCGCCGTCGCGCTCTCACATTCGTGGAGCGCGGCTCGCCCCTCGACCCGGCAATCGAGCGGGCTCTCTTTGGCCTGCCGCTCGTTCCGGATGACCCGGATGCCGGATAGCGCCCGGGCCCGGCGCGGTACACTCGACGGACGGACGGAGGCTGGCCATGCGCGAACTGATCATCGACTCGATCCGCGTCGGCCTCCGTCACTACCGCCGGGTCGTCGTCCTTCGGGAGAAGGAAGCCGAGCGGTATCTCACGATCTGGGTCGGGGCAGACGTCGCTGACGCCATCGCGTTCCGGCTGCAGGATGTCTCCGTCCCGCGCCCGCAGAGCCATGACCTGATGCTGAACCTGATCCAGGAACTCGGCGGCGCGGTGCAGGCCGTGATCGTGAACGACCTCAAGGACGACACCTTCTACGCCACAATCCAGGTACAGAAGGACGGAAAACTGCTCGAGATCGACTCGCGCCCCTCGGACGCCATCGCGATCGCGGTGCGCGCGGGCGTCCCGATCTACGCCGCAGACGATGTACTGGAGCGCGCCGGGATTCTTCTCGACGAGGACGGCGAGGAACTCGCCGAGGAAGAGGCCGCTGCGGACCAGCCGCCGCCCGTTTCCAGCGAAGAACTGGAGAAACTTGCCGCGTTCCGAGATTTCGTCTCCGGCCTTGATTTGGACGACCTCGGCAGCGCCAAATGAGAGCGCTGGCGGTCGTGCTCGGGCGCACAAAGTCGGTTGATCGCCACTAGGACGAATGCTACTGTCCTGCGCGGCCCGACTCCTGAAGGGTGTGGGCCACCGTGCTGACTTCACCGGCGTTTGGCCTCCTGGGTATCGGGTTCTCACTCGCTATCTGGATCGTGGGCGGGACTTTGTTCGGGCGCTGGCTCGACGCGAAGTTCGACACTGACCCGGTGTTGACGCTGGTGTTTCTGGCGGCGGGCCTCGCTATCGGACTTGCGGACGCGGTCCGGCGGCTGAGGGCAGTCATGGCCCGCATTGAGCGAAAGAGGCGTGGGTGAAGAAGCTGCTGATCGCGGCGGGCGTTATCGCGCTCATCCTCGTCGGCGTCCTCTTCGTCGGCGGCGTCTCCCCCGTCATCGTCGTCGCACCGGAGCACATTGCCACCGTCGGCGGCATCTCAATCACCAACACGATGATCACCGGCTGGGTGGTGGTCGCGCTTCTCTGTCTCGTGGCAGTCATCGCGGGTCGTGGGGTCAAAGAGGTCCCCAGCGGCTTCTCCGGCCTCGTCGAGGCGATGGTCCTCGGGTTCTACGGGATCGTCACCCAGGTCGCGGGCGAGAAGAACGGGCGGCGCTTCTTCCCGCTCGTCGGGACCATTTTCTTCACGGTCGTCTGCTACAACTACTTCGGGTTGCTGCCGATCAGCAGCATCGGCAAGCCGGAGCCCGGCCACGGCGGGACGCAGGTCGTCTTCCAGCAGTCCGGTGGTCTTGCCTACATTCCCCTGAAGCCGGAACAGCGCAAGGTGAAGGCCGGCGACCCCATCCTCCTGCCCGAGGGCTTCGAGCTCGAGCACGAAGGCGCTGCGCCCGCGGGCAAAGAAGCCCCCGCCACCGCGCCCGCGACCGGCGGGCACACCGCGGACCTCCGGGTCCCGTCCGCCCCCTACGTGATGGACCTCGCCGGCAGCGCCGACGCGGGTTCGCTCGGTGCGGCAGCCCAGGAGGCAACTGACGAGGTTGAGCGCTCGCATGATGGGTCGTTCTCTGGAGCGCTTGCGCCGTACTTCCGCTCGGTGAACACGGACATCAACGCACCGCTCGCGATCGCGCTTTTCTCCTTCGTCTTCGTGGAGATGTGGGGCCTTCAGTCCCTCGGCCCGGGCTACCTGAAGAAGTTCTTCGCCTTCGGGGCGATCATGAAGAAGGGTCCGATGGGCGTGATCGACGTCGCCGTGGGCGCGCTCGAATTCGTCTCGGAACTTTCGCGGATCGTGTCATTCACCTTCCGTCTCTTCGGCAACGTCTTCGCGGGTGAAGTCCTGCTGCTCATGATGTCGTTCCTCGTGCCGTTCCTTCTGGTGGACGTCTTCTACGGCCTGGAACTCTTCGTGGGCTTGATCCAAGGCTTCGTCTTCGCGATGTTGACGCTCGTGTTCGCCGTCACCGCGGTCTCGCACCACGGCGACGGAGAGCACGAGGAACACGGTGCGGCCGCCGACCAGATGGCGCCGGCGCACCACTAACCAGCACGTTGCCCCAACTGGGGGCGTGAGTCATCCGTGAGGCCCCCGGCGGATCCGGGGACACCCCAGGGGAGGGTTGAAGTAGATGAAGATCGCACGTCGCTCGTTGGTCGCCACGGCCATCACCGGCGCCCTCTTCGTGCTGGCATCCGGCGTCGCCGGTGCCCAGCAGGCTGCAGGTGCGGCGGACAACGAGTCCACCGTCTCCGCGATGAAGTTCCTGGCGGCGGCGCTGGCCATGGGGCTCGGCGCACTGGGCCCGGGCCTCGGCATCGGCATGCTGGGCGGGAAGGCGATGGAGGCGCTGGGTCGTAACCCGGAGGCCGCCGGGGCCATCCAGACCAACATGATCCTGGCCGTCGCGTTCACGGAGGCCATCGGCATCTACTGCCTGGTCGTCGCGATCCTGATCGGCTTCGTCTTCTAGGACGCGCCTTCCGGAGACTGCACCAACGGATGACCGACCGTCCGAGGTTGGCGGGCCTGTGGGCCTGTCCAGCCTCGGGGCCGGCCTCCTGACGAGGAGTGGACCAGTGAAGACGCAGAGGCAGCGCTCCGGCATCGCCCGGCTGCTCACGCGGCCGCGTCTCATCGCGCTTGGCTTCGGCGCTGCGTCCGGCATTGTGCCGGCCGTCGCGTCCGCGGCAGAGGAGTCGGGCGGCATCGCCGCGCTCGGCATCAGCCTGCCGGGCCTGGTCGCGCAGTTGGTCAACTTCGGGATCCTGCTGATCGTGCTCCGGCTCTTCCTCTTCAAGCCCATCATGAAGGTGATGGACGAACGGAAGCGGAAGATCGAGGAAGGCCTCCAGGCCTCCACGAAGGCCGCGCAGGCGGCCGAGAGCAGCCAGGAAGAGTCTCGTCGCGCGATGGAGCAGGCCCGTGCCGAGGGGCGCGAACTGATCGGTCGCGCGCAGGAGACGGCCGGGCGGCTCCGCGAGGAGCTGGAGGCGCAGGCCCGCCGTGACGCTGACGCGCTCGTCGAGCGGGCGCGCGCCGAGATCAACCGCGAGCGCGAGCAGGCCGTGCAGTCGCTGCGCGCCGAGTTCGCAGACCTTACGGTCCGCGCCGCCGAACGCGTCGTCGGGCAGTCGCTGGACCGGAACGCCCACCAGCGGCTGATCGACGAGACGCTCGCCACCAGTTCGTTCGGGCGGGACGGCAACTAGCGTGGCCGCCACCGCCAGCACTCGCGACACGGCCGGCCGCCGGTACGCACTCGCGCTCATCGAGATCGCGCGTGCGGACGGCGACGCCGATTCGTGGCTTGCGGCCGTCGAGGGGCTCGCCTCTCTGACGGAGGAGTCGCGGTTCGTGGACGCGTTGCAGGCAGACGGCATGACGGACGAGGCGTTCGTCGCGATCGTCCGGCGTGTCGTGCCCGGGATCACGGCGAAGCAGTTGAACCTGTTCCGCCTGTTGCGGCGGAAGGGGCGGCTCTCACTCGGCCGCTCAATCGCCTCGTACTTCCGTGAACTGATGGACGAGGAGCGCAGCGTCCTGCGCGCCGTGGTCACGACCGCGGTC
>SCTU01000241.1 GCA_004297315.1 Dehalococcoidia bacterium
CGCTGCTTCAGGTGATAGGTCATGCTCTGCAGGAAGAGCACCGGGTTGATGTGGCGCACCTCGACGTTCGGGGGCGTCTGCACGCGGTTCGGGGTGTAGTTCAGGATCGCGTGCACTCCCGACTCCACCAGCGTGTCCACCACATCCTGCGCGAACTCGCCCGGCACGGCGACAATCCCGATGTCGACCGCAGTCTTCTTCAGGTCCGACTCCAGCGTCGCCACGTCGCGTACGCGCTGGCCCTCGATCTCCGTGCCGACGAGGCTGGCGGCGGCGTCGTACAGGGCGATGATGTCGAAGCCCTGGCCCTCGAACCCCGGGTACGAGGCGATCGCCCGTCCGAGGCGGCCGATGCCGACCACGACTACCTTCCACCGGCCGTCGAGGCCGAGGATCGTCTTCAACTCTTCGAGCAGCCGGTTCACGGAGTATCCGCGGCCTTGCTTCCCGAACCGCCCGAAGTACGAGAGGTCTTTGCGGATCTGTGCCGGGGTCACGCCGAGTTCCTCGCCGAGTTCTTGCGAGGACACGACCGTCCGGCCCTCGGTGTCGAGCCGGGAGAGCAACCGGTAATAGAGCGGCAGCCGGTCGATGACGACGTCAGGGATTTCGATTGGCACGGCTACCCCCGCGTGGACGGCTCGAATCGATCATGCGCGCACGAGCGCATGTGCGCAATTTCACAGGTGCGCCAAGAGTAGCGCTTCTTCTACCGCCTCGCGCTAGCATCGACCGCAATGGCCGCACCATCAGTCCCCGCGCTCGACCCGCGGATTGCCCGCCTCCTCCTGGAGGGCCCGTCCGCGACCGTCTTCCTGCCCATACCGGCGGGCGAGTTCATGATCGGCTCCCGCGAGCGTGCGGACGAGCAACCACGCCGCCGCGTCCGCGTCCGTGCCTTCGAGGCCGCGCTCACGCCGGTCACCAATGCCGAGTATGCCCGCTACCTCGAAGGCACCGGCCACGAGCCGCCGCGCTTCTGGTCGGACGCGCGGTTCAACGCGCCGGATTGTCCCGTGGTGGGCATCTCCTGGTACGAGGCGAGCGAATACTGCGCCTGGCTTTCCCCGCTCCTGGGCCGTGCCTGCCGCCTGCCGACCGAGGCGGAGCGCGAATGGGCCGCCCGGGGCGGGAGCGAGACTCGGTTTCCTTGGGGCGACGAGCCCTGGGTCGACGGAGTGCATGGCCTCGGCGCTGCGGGCAACGACCGGCCCCATCCCGTGGGCACGACTCCGCCCAACGGCTTCGGGCTGTTTCACATGGCCGACAACGTCCACGAGTGGTGCCGCGACTGGTACTCGCCGAGGGCGTACGAGGCCTTCGAGGGCGACCCTACGGTCTCCCCCGAGTACACGCTGGAGACCGCGCGACGGGCTTCACGCGGCGGCTCCTGGCGGCACCAGGTGAAGGTGTCGCGCGTCGCTGCGCGCTCGTCGCTCGCGCCCGACCGCCAGTACAACGACTACGGCTTCCGTGTGTACTCGGAGTCGCCGGCGGACGAGGCGCGCCCGTGACCTCGGCGATCGCGGTGCAGCCCTGGCACGGATGCGACGCTGCCGCCGCGGCTGCGCGCCTGCGCGGCCGCCCCGGCCTCGCCTGGCTCGATTCCTCGCTCGTCGAACCGCGTCTCGGACGCTGGTCGGTGGTGGCATCCGACCCGCGCTGGAGGCTCACGGCGTACGAGGACGGCGTGCTGTGGGAGTGCGCGGGCGGCCCCCGACGCCTCGGCCCAGGCGCGCTGCACGCCCTCGCCCGCCTCGTCGAGCGTGAGGGCGCAGCGACGCTTCCGGCGCATGCACCCGCGGGCCTGCCCTTCGCCGGTGGCGCGATCGGCTATCTCGGATTCGAACTGGGCCGGGAGGTCGAGCGGCTTCCGGCGACCACGCATGACGACACCGGCGCGCCCGTCCTGGCGTTCGGCTGGTACGACGCCGCGCTGGTCTGGGACGGCGTCGCGCAGCGCGGCTGGCTCGTCGGGCGGAACGAGGCCGTGGCGGCGCTCCAGGCGCGCCTCGAAGCCGCAGCCGGGCGCGAGGCCGAGGCGCCGCTCGCCGGCTCCGCGGGACTGCTGCGGTCGAACATGACGCGCCCCGTGTATCTCGCCGCCGTCGAGCGCGCGCGCGAGTACATCGCGGCAGGCGACATTTACCAGGTCAACTTCACACAGCGTTTCTCGGCGCTGACCGACTTCGAGGGGTTCGATCTGTACCGCCGGCTCCGTAGCGTGAGCCCTGCACCCTTCGCCGCGTACCTCGACGCGCGAGGCGCGTTCGGCGGAGTCGAGGTGCTTTCGTCGTCGCCCGAGCGGTTCCTCCGCGTGGACGGGACGCGCATGGAGACGCGACCGATCAAGGGCACGCGCCCCCGCGGTGCCACGCCGGACGAGGACGTCCAGCTCGCCGCCGAACTGTGCGCCAGCACGAAGGATCTCGCGGAGCACGTCATGATCGTGGACCTCGAGCGCAACGACCTCGGCCGGATCGCCGTGCCGGGCACAGTGCACGTGCCCGAGTTCGCGGCGCTCGAGTCCTACCGTCAGGTGCACCACCTCGTCTCATCCGTCGTCGCCGAGCGCGCGCCCGACACCGGCGTGGAGGCGACGCTGCGCGCGACCTTCCCCGGCGGCTCGATCAGCGGCGCCCCCAAGGTGCGTGCGCTCGAGATCATCGATGAGCTGGAGCCGACGGTACGCGGCGTGTACTGCGGCAGCATCGGCTACATCTCCGCGCACGGGCCGATCGACCTCAACATCGCGATCCGCACGATCACGCTCGCGGACGGCGTCGCGCACCTCCACGTCGGCGGCGCGATCGTCCACGACTCCGACCCGGAGGCCGAGTACGACGAGACGCTCGCGAAGGCCCGCGGGATGGCACGCGCCCTCGGCGTCGCGCTGCCGGACGAGGCCTCGCCAGCCGTCGAGGCCTCGCCAGCCGTCGAGGGCGCGCCCGTGCCCGCGACGGCCCGCCCGTGAGCACACAGCCCTCGATGGCGTGGGTGGGAGACCGTCTTGTCCCGCGTGATGAGGCCACCGTCCCGCTCGACGACTTTGGCGCGCGCTATGGCGCGGCGTGCTTCGAGACGATGCTGGCACGGGGCGGCATCGTCTTCCGCCTCGACGCTCACCTCGACAGGCTCGTGCTCGGCCTGCGCGGGATGGGTGTCGAGCCACCCGCAGCGGACGTTGTGCAGGAGGCCATCGAGGCGACGCTCGCGGCAAACGGCCTGCGCGACGCGTCGCTGCGGCTCGTCGTAAGCGCGGGTTCGGGCTACCGGCCGGACCTCGACGCCGTGAGTTCGCCACTGATGACGCTCACCGCCGACCCGCTGCCGCCACCACCGCGTCCACCGCGGCTGCGTGTCGTCTCCATCCGCCTCGACGAACGCCGGCCACTGCGCGAGGCCAAGACGGCAAACTTCCTTCCCTACCTCCTCGCTCGGCGCGAAGCGAGGCAGGCGGGCGCGGTCGACGCGCTCCTCCTCAACCACGCTGGGGACGTGGCCGAGGCCGCGACGGCCAACATCTTCGCGCTCGTCGACGACATCCTCGTCACGCCTGCCATCGAATCCGGCCCGCTCGCCGGGATCACGCGGGCTGCGTTGATCGAGGTCGCACGCACGCTCTCGATTCCCGTCGCGGAGCGCCGGATCCCCCTCGAAGACATCGCGCGCGCGGAGGCGGTCGTGCTCACAAGCAGCATCGCCGGG
>SCTU01000242.1 GCA_004297315.1 Dehalococcoidia bacterium
CGTCCGTGCTTGTGGCGTGCGCCGAGATGTAGTCGATGGCCGAGGGCTCGATGCCGGCGTCGCGCAGCGCGAGGCGCATCGCGCGGGCCGCGCCGGCGCCGTTCTCGGACGGGGCGACGAGGTAGGCCGCGTCGGCCGTGACGCCGTAGCCGGTGACCTCCGCGATCGGCGTCGCGCCGCGGGCGAGCGCGTGGTCGAGGGCCTCGAGGACGAGGATGCCGGAGCCTTCGCCCGGCACGAAGCCGTCGCGGTCGCGGTCGAACGGGCGTGAGGCGCGAGACGGCGTGTCGTTGAAGGAGGTGCTGAGCGCGCGCATCGAGGAGAACCCGGCGAGCCCGAGTTCGCAGATGCCGGCCTCGGCGCCGCCCGCGAGGGCGACATCCAGCGCACCGCGACGGATGACCTCGGTGGCGTCGCCGATCGCCTGGGTGCCCGCGGCGCACGCAGTGACGACCGTGGTGTTGTAGCCGAGCAGACCGAACTGGATGGCGATGTTCGCGCCAGCCATGTTGTTGAGGCGTTTCGAGACGAAGAAGGGGTCGACCTTCATCCCGCCCCGGGCGTCCATGGTGCGCACGGCCTCCTCGTCGCTCTGCAACCCGCCGCCGCCGTTCCCCATGATCACGCCGACCCGTTCACGGTCGACGCCTTCGAGGTTGAGGCGGGCGTCCTCGATCGCCATGCGGGCAGCGCCGATGGCGAACTGGGAGAAGCGCGCCATCCGGCGGCCGTCCTTGCGGTCCATGTAGCGGGTGTAGTCCCAGTCCTTCACCTCGCCCGCGACCTGGCAGGGGTACTTCTCCGGGTCGGCGAGGGTCATCCGCGCGATGCCGCTCTCGCCCGCGACGACGCGCGACCAGAACTCCTCGATGGTGTTACCCAGGGGGCTCACGATGCCCATCCCGGTCACGACCACGCGTCGTCGTTCAGCCATCGGACTTTCCCCTCACGCCTCGGATGCTGCGGGCGGAGTTGCCATGTTATCGCGCTGGCAGCCCTCGATCGCCCCGGAACGGCGCACCACGTCCTAGCGCAGCCCGAGGGCGTGGTCGCCGGTGAGGCCGAGGAGGTGCTCGCGGGCGGCGGCGACGGTGTACAGGCTGCCGACGACGAGGACGGCGCCGCGGTCGCCGGCGAGGGCGGAGGCGGCCTCGAGGGCGTGGGGGACGTCGGTGGAGCGCTGGGGGATCGCGCCGCGCTCGCGCAGGGTGCGCGTGACGACGAGCGGGTCGGCGGCGCGCGGGGTCGGGGGCGGCGTCACGACCACGTCGTCGCCCTCGCCGATGCCGAGGCCGTCCAGTATGGCGGGCAGGTCCTTCCCGGAGAGGATGCCGAGCACCCAGACGCGCCGCGAGGGGATCACGAGGCCGCGCAGGGCTTCGGCGAAACGGCGAGCGGCGAGCGGGGTGTGCAGGCCGTCGAGGATCGTGAGCGGCGTGCGGCGGATCACCTCGAAGCGGCCGGGCATGCGCGTCGTCTCCAGCGCGCGCTTCACGGCGGCCTCCGGGACCGGGCCGATCTCGGCCGCCTCGGTCGTCGCCCACGCCTCCTCGGCCGCGCGGACGGCGGTCGCGATGTTTTCGGACTGGTGCGGGCCGACGAGTGGCGATTTCAGTCCGCGGTAGGTGCGCTTCGGCGTCTTGAGGTCGAGCGTCTGCCCGTCGAGGTTCGAGGTGGTGACGCGCAGCGCGCACTCCTCCGTGACCTCGTGCAGCGTCGCGCCGGCCTCGGTGGCCCGTGCGCGGATCACGGCGAGCGCGCTCTCGCGCATCGGCGAGGCGATCACGGCGCAGGGGGCCGTGATGATCGCGGCCTTCTCGGCGGCGATCAGCGGGATCGTGTCGCCGAGGATCTCGGTGTGCTCGAGGTCGATCGGGGTGATCACGGCGACGCGCTTCGACGCGGGATCGACCGCGTTCGTCGTGTCGAGCCGCCCACCGAGGCCGACCTCCAGCACCTGCCAGTCGCAACCGGCCACAGCACCCGCCAGCCAGCCCATCGCGGTCAGCAGTTCGAAGTACGACCAGCCGGCGGTCGCCGGGTCGGGCAGGACCTCGTGCGCGAGCCAGGCGAAGGCCTCGGGCGAGACGGGGACGCCATCGATCGCGATGCGCTCGCGGGCGGTATGCAGGTCGGGGGAGGTGAGCAGGAGCGTGTGCGCCCCCGCCGCGCGCAGGATCGCCTCGGTCAGTGTCGAGACGGTGCCCTTTCCTTTCGAACCAGCGACGTGGACGGTCGGCCGCCGGTCGGGGTGGCCTCGGCTCTCGAGCCAGCCCTCGATGTGGGCGACGTCCCACTTCTTCGCCTCGGCGGCGTTGCCGGTGCGCTCGAAGCCGCCGCGCGCGAGCAGGCCGCGGGCGGCCTCGGCGTAGGCGGCGAGTGAGGCGTCCGGCGCGGGCGGCGGGATGGTGGCCATAGGGCGCGAGTGTAGCGGCGTCCGGGCCGCCGACGCCGGGCCGGGCCGGCTACGCGGGGACGATGATCGACTGGCCGATCCAGATGTAGTTCGGGTTGGTGATCCCGTTCTTCTTCATCAGGGCGGAGACCGTGGTCCCGTAGGCGGCGGCGATGTAGCCGAGCGTATCCCCAGGCTGCACGGTGTAGACGCGGTCAACCCTCGGCGGGTTGTCGCGGAGCATGGCGAAGACAGCAGGGGTCGTGGTCCCGAAGCGCCAGGTCGAAATCGTGCTGGCCTCGTGGGCGAACGAGCGCTCGATGAACTGCGTCCACGCGACGCTGTCCGTCACGAGGCCGGGGCCGATCGGGTGGATCGGCAACTGCAGCGCCTGCAACTTCTTCGCCGCGACGTCCAGGGCGAAGCGGGCGGTGACCCCCTCGGACCCGGGGATCTCGCCGGCGATCCAGTACTTCGTGATGTTGGGGGCCGTCGCGAAATCGCTCCAGTAGACCTGCGGCGCGAGGGCGTCCGAGAAGGCCGCGAACTCCTTCAGCGGTATCTTGTCGATCTCCCACGGCCGTGCGTCGATGGTGGTGAGCACGCCCTTGTTGGGCTGGGCGTTTCGCAGCACCTCGCCGTACTCGCGGGCGCCGGCCGGGGTGCCGGTCCAGAAACCGCGGTAGGACTCGAGGTCGAGCGAGATCGTGCGAGCGCCGGCCCGCAGGACCGCCGCCGCCATCGACGCCTCCCGCTGCGGGTCGACGCCCTGCACGACCGCCCAGGCGTGGAAGGGCACGCCCCCGGCCTCGAAGTACTCGGCGAGTTCGGCAATGCGGTCGGGCCCGCTGACCGCCGCGGGACTCTTGTCGTACCGCGACATCCACTGCAGGCCGTCGTGCGTCTTCAGCGCGATGCCAAGTCCGTGCGCGGCGAGTTTCTCGCGGATCGCCTCGGGCTTGCCGTCCGTGGAGAACTGCCACACCCAAGCGAGGTGTGTCGCGGGCAAGACGGAGGACGCGGGAGGCAGCGCCGCGACGGGTCGCACGCCGGTGGTGAGAGAGGTGGAAGCGGCCGTGGCTGTCAGGGGCCTGAGACCTGCCACGGCCGCAGCCGCACCCATGAGCTTGATGAAGTGTCGCCTGCTCGGTGTGGATGACGACGACGCCACGGATACCTCGCGTGCGACTCCGCCCAGAGGGGACGTTTCGACAACGCGATACTAACAGGGAACTCGATACGGATTATTCGCTCCGACACGAGACTCCGTAAGGTTTCCGTGAGCGACGCAATGATTTGTGCCGCAGCGCGCTGCAATACCGGCAGCGCGTCGCGACGGCGTGAGGAGGAGGATGCCGGGCGTCGCCGTCAGTTCGCGTCGCGCTCGACGAGGCTCGCCGGGAGATCGATGTCGTCCCAGCGGATCGCCAGGCTGTCCGGGCGGCCGTCCTCGGGCATCCCCAGCACCTCGATGGTGTGGGCGTTGAGGCCGGGCTTGAAGCGGATCCAGTAGCGTCCGGGATGCAGCCCGAAGGTGCTGGAGGAGAGCCGGAGCGAGCGCAATTCGCCGGCGACGGTCTGCCCCTCTGCCGAGGGCTGCCCAGCAGCGGCGAGCATCACGCGCGCGCGCCCGAGGACCGAACCCTCGGCGTCGAGAACCTCGGCCCAACCGGCGTTTGCGAGGCTGGCAGGCCAGAGCCCCGGACGCGACAGCATCATCACTGGGCGTGTGGCCGTGCGACGGAGGGCCGCACCGACCTCGGAGGCCCGTCGCCAGAGCGCGAGGCCGACTGCGCCCGCAGCGATCGCGGCGACGTACGAGGCGAGGCGGGCGCCCCAGCCGGGACGGCGCGAGATGAAGCGTGTGCTGCTGAAGTGTGGGAGGAACATGCGGCAGCCCCTGTTCTGCCGGGGCCCGGCATGGACTCGATCACCCGCCGGGCGGCCGGCGACGGTCATAGGATACGCGCACCGCAGCGCGCGTGAAGGCCCGCGCAGGCAGTCCGCGGGGCCTCGCGGACTGCCTGCGGGGTACGGCTAGACGGCTACCGGTTGGCCCGGGAGCATCCCGGCGAGCAGACGCTCGACGGCCATGGTGTGCGCGCAGACGGAAGTGTGGGCGTAGAAGTCGCAGCCGCAGACGAGCGACCCGTCCTCGATGCGGACTTCGTGCGTGTCATTGTCGCCCTGGATGGTGACGGCGAGCCCCGAAAAGCGGAAACGGTTGCGCTCCTCGGCGTAGCGCTGGGCCTTTTCGATCTTGCCAATCATCCCGGAGTTCAAACTGACCTCCTCCAGTGAAACAGCGACGCCGCGGACTAGCCGCGGCGTCTTTTGATCGCCTGCCAGGACAGGGAAGGGCAGCCATCGCGCCCGCACTGGGGATTGGCCGCCGAAGCAGGTGCGCGAGCGTCCATCCGCCCTCCACCGACCCTCTGCGAGGTGAGAATACTCCCGCCGCGCCACCCTCCACGCGCCCGGCGAGCCCCGTACCTGACGAAATCTGGCGGGGATCCGGTCCGGCGGGCGGAGTTCCCGGATTGGACCCGGAGAACGTATTCCGGCGCGGGATTCAGATTCGGGCGATTGACTCTCCTCGACCGTACCTCTAGCGTTGAGATTCTGCGCTGACGCGCGTAGACTCGGATGTTGCGTGGGGCGCAGTCAGGTTCAACGGAGTGTGCGGTCACTACCCCGACGGCTGGTTCGCCGTGCGGGGTGTCATTACGTCCCCATCGGGATGTGATCCTCTTCCACCGCTGACAGCGGGGCGCTTTCGCCATCTGACGAATGCCGCCTCGAGCCGTTGTCCCTCGACTGCCCAGTGTGAATCAGCCCTCGGCCGGGTGTGCCGGTGCGGGGGGTGAGGGGAGCGCCGCTTGACCACGAACGCCTCGACCAGCACCAACGGAGACATGAGCGCCGGCAACCGCCGGATCGTCGTCCCGAACCGTCGAGTGCCGTCACTGAAGAAATCCTTCGGCTCCGGCCGGCATCTCCTGGAGATGCCCAACCTCATCGACATGCCCCGGCGTTCCTACGAGCGTTTCTTGACCGAGGGCCTGCGTGAGTTGTTCGACGAGGTGTCCCCGATCGAGGACTTCACGGGCGGCCGGATGGAACTGTCCTTCAAGGAGTACCGCTTCGAGGAGCCGAAGTACACGGAGACCGAGTGCCGCGACCGTGAGCGCACGTACGCTGCACCGCTGCGCGTACGCGTCGAGCTGGTGGTAAAGGAGACGGGCGAGGTCAAGGAGCAGGAGCTCTTCATGGGCGACGTGCCCGTGATGACCAAGCACGGCACGTTCATCATCAACGGTGCTGAGCGCGTCGTGGTCTCGCAGCTCGTGCGCTCGCCGGGCGTCTACTTCACCTCAGAGATCGACCCGGCCACCGGCCGCAGCCTGACCGCCGCGAAGTTGATCCCGAACCGCGGCGCGTGGCTGGAGTTCGAGACCTCGACGAAGAACATGGTCTCCGTGAAGGTGGACCGGAAGCGCCGCCTGCCGGTGACCGTCCTCCTGCGCGCCGTGGACATGGAGGAAGGCCTCTCCGACACCGAGCGCGGCACGGACGAGCGCATCCGCTCGATCCTTGCGGACGTGGACACGGACGAGGACCACCCGTACCTCGATGCGACGCTCGCGAAGGACACATCGAAGAACCGCCAGGAGGCGCTCGAGGAGTTCTACCGCCGGCTGCGCCCGGGTGACCCGCCGACGCCGGAGAACGCGCGCGAGTTGCTGGAGGCGCTGTTCTTCACCGACCGCCGCTACGACCTCGGCCGCGTGGGCCGGTACAAGCTGAACAAGCGGCTCGGGCTGGTGGACGCGCCCGAGGAGCGCACGCTGCGTCGCGACGACCTGATCGCCATCGTGCGGCGGATCTGGGACCTGAACGTCGGCCGCGGGCACGCGGACGACATCGACCACCTGGGGAACCGCCGCGTGCGTTCCTGCGGCGAACTGCTGCAGAACCAGTTCCGCGTGGGCCTGCTCCGCATGGAGCGCGTGGTGCGCGAGCGCATGACGATCACCGACCCCGACGAGGCGACGCCCTCGGCGCTGGTGAACATCCGGCCGGTGGTCGCCGCGATCAAGGAGTTCTTCGGCGGCAGCCAGCTGTCGCAGTTCATGGACCAGGTCAACCCGCTCTCCGAGATCGCGCACAAGCGCAAGCTCTCGGCGCTGGGCCCGGGCGGCCTGTCACGCGACCGCGCGGGGTTCGACGTCCGCGACGTGCACCACAGCCACTACGGCCGGATCTGCCCGATCGAGACGCCGGAAGGCCCGAACATCGGCCTGATCGGCTCGCTCGCGTCCTACGGCGTGGTCAACGACTTCGGCTTCATCGAGACGCCGTACCGCCCCGTGATGCACGAGGTGAAGAAGTCGGACGCGAAGACGCTGGAGCACCGCATCCTCTCGGCCGACGTCGCCGACGGGGCGGGCAAGGTGATCGGCATGGCCGGCACGAAGATCACCGCGGAGATGGCGAAGGCGCTCGCGGAGGCCAGCGACGAGCTGGTCCCGGTCTTCCCGTTCCCCTCTGATGAGGCGGTCTACATGGACGCCCACGAGGAGGAGAAGTTCCGCATCGCGCAGGCGAACTCGACCGTGGACGAGCACGGCAACCTGATCGCGCGCCGCATCGAGGTGCGCTGGGGCGAGAAGTTCCTGATGGCCAACCCGGTGGACGTCGACTACATCGACGTCTCGCCGAAGCAGATCGTCTCAGTCGCCGCGGCGATGATCCCGTTCCTGGAGCACGACGACGCCAACCGCGCCCTGATGGGCGCGAACATGCAGCGTCAGGCCGTGCCGCTGCTCCGCCCGGAGGCGCCGCTGGTCGGCACCGGCATCGAGGCGGCGGCCGCGTCCGACTCCGGCCAGGTGATCCTGGCGGAGGAGGACGGCGAGGTGATCGGCGCGTCTGCCGACTTCCTGAAGGTGCGTTACAACTCGGGCCGCGAGGAGTCATACCCGCTGCTGAAGTTCGTGCGCTCCAACCAGGGCACGTGCATCAACCAGCGGCCGAACGTCGCGCATGGCGACCGTTTCCACAAGGGGCAGGCGCTGGTGGACTCGTCCTCGACACACGAGGGTGAGCTGGCACTGGGGCAGTCAGTCCTGGTCGGGTTCATGTCCTGGGAAGGGTTGAACTTCGAGGACGCGATCATCCTGTCGGAGTCGGTCGTCCGCGAGGACAAGTTCACCTCGATCCACATCGAGAAGTACGAGGTCGAGGCCCGCGACACGAAGCTGGGCCCGGAGGAGATCACGCGCGACATCCCGAACGTGGGCGACGACGCGCTGCGCGACCTGGACGACGAGGGCATCATCCGCGTGGGCGCGGAGGTGCGTGAGGGCGACATCCTGGTCGGCAAGATCACGCCGAAGGGCGAGACCGAGCTGACCCCGGAGGAGAAGCTGCTCCGTGCGATCTTCGGCGAGAAGGCGCGCGAGGTGAAAGACACCAGCCTGCGCATCCCGCACGGGGAGCGCGGCAAGGTGATCGACGTGAAGGTGTTCCGCCGGGAGAACAACGACGAACTCCCCGCGGACGTGAACATGATGGTCCGCGTCTCGATCGCCCAGAAGCGCAAGATCAGCGAGGGCGACAAGATGGCCGGGCGCCACGGCAACAAGGGCGTGGTCTCGCGCGTCCAGCCGATCGAGGACATGCCCTATCTGGCTGACGGCCGCCCGATGGAAGTGGTGCTGAACCCGATCGGCGTGCCGTCCCGCATGAACGTCGGCCAGGTGCTGGAGGTCCACCTCGGGTGGGCCGCCTCCACGCTCGGCTACCGCGCGGTGACGCCGGTGTTCGACGGCGCGATCGCGATGGACATCGAGGACCAGCTCGCGCTGGCCTGGATCGCGATGCAGTCGAACGCGGTGGAGACGCGGAACGCGCTCGCCGCGCGCGACCAGCACGTGGGCCAGCGCGTGGACGTGCCGGCGATGGAGGCCTACCTGCGAGAGGCCAACTTCGACCCGTCCACGGTCCTGCGCGGGCAGACCGGGGACGCCCGCCACGCGGCGTTGAGCATCTGGCTGGAAGGCCTGGGCGAGACAAACGTCCGCGGCCTTGACCCGACGGAACTCGACGTGCGAGTGCGCGCGATGTCCGACCGCACCGGCTTCGCGCCGCCGGTCTGGGGCAAGCAGACGATGTACGACGGCCGCACGGGTGAACCGTTCGACCAGCCGGTGACGGTTGGCTACATGTACATGCTGAAGCTGATCCACCTGGTGGACGACAAGATCCACGCCCGCTCCACGGGCCCGTACTCGCTGATCACCCAGCAGCCGCTGGGCGGCAAGGCGCAGTTCGGCGGCCAGCGCTTCGGTGAGATGGAAGTGTGGGCACTGGAGGCGTACGGCGCCGCCCACATCTTGCAGGAGATGCTCACCGTGAAGTCGGACGACGTCGTCGGCCGCGTGAAGACGTACGAGGCGATCGTCAAGGGCGAGAACACCATGGAGCCCGGCGTGCCGGAGTCCTTCAAGGTCCTCGTCAAGGAACTCCAGTCGCTCTGCCTGAGCGTGGAGATCCTGAACGAGGAAGAAGAAGAGGTCGGCTTTGGCGATGACGACGCGGCGCTGCCGCGGCTCGGCATCAACCTGAGCGGCCGGGAGACGGGGGAGGACTAGATGCTCGAGGTCAATGACTTCAACGCGATCCGCCTGTCGCTGGCGTCGCCGTCGCAGATCCGCTCCTGGTCGTACGGCGAGGTCACCAAGCCGGAGACGATCAACTACCGCACGCTGAAGCCAGAGAAGGACGGCCTCTTCTGCGAGCGCATCTTCGGGCCCTACAAGGACTTCGAGTGCGCCTGCGGGAAGTACAAGCGCGTCCGCTATAAGGGCATCGTCTGCGACAAGTGCGGCGTGGAGGTCGCGCGGGCGAAGGTCCGCCGCGAGCGGATGGGCCACATCTCGCTGGCGGCCCCGGTCACGCACATCTGGTTCGCCAAGGGCGTGCCGAGCCGCCTCGGCCTGCTGCTGGACATCGCGCCGCGCATGCTGGAGCGCGTCGTCTACTTCGCGCAGTACGTCGTCACCGAGGTGCACGAGGAGGCGCGGAAGCACGCCCTCGAATTGCTGCTCGCTGAGATCGACGGTGAGGTGAGCCGACGCCAGGGCGACCTGGGCAACCGGATCACGCTGCGCGAGCAGATGCTGAGCCACGAACTGGGTGAGATCGCCCAGCGTAAAGAGGCCCAGCACCACGAGGCTGACGAAGAACTCGCCGCCGCCATCGACGCCGTCATGGGCGAGGCGAAGGCGATGGAGGAGGACCTCCAGTCACGCCTCGGCGAGAAGTTGCGCGGCAAGCTGACGTTCCGCGACGAGGCTGTGGCGCAGCGCGGCGACGAGATCACGCGCGACACCGTCAAGGCGTTGAAGGACGCCACGCGCGCCGCGTTGAACGCGGTCGAAGAGGCCACCGCCTCCAAGAAGGCCGACGTGTCGCTGATGGCGGACGCCGCCAGCCAGCAGAAGCGCGACCAGCTCAACAAGGAACTCGACCCGCTGCGCAAGCAGCAGGCCGCGATCCGCGACGAGGTCAAGGGCGAGTACCAGACCTCGGTGCGCTGGCTGGAGCGTCTGCGCGACCCGGTCGCCTCCGACAACCTCGTCGTGCTGACCGAGGCCGAGTTCCGCGACTACGAGGAGCGCTTCGGGCTGGTCTTCAAGGCCGGCATGGGCGCGGAGGCCGTGCTCTCAATCCTCGAGCGCATGGACCTCGAACGCCTC
Source organism: Dehalococcoidia bacterium (assembly GCA_004297315.1). Lineage (GTDB taxonomy): Bacteria > Chloroflexota > Dehalococcoidia > UBA2979 > UBA2979 > SURF-43. Next base: position 10,159 of record SCTU01000242.1, read on the forward strand.
AAGACGCGGCTGCAGAAGGAGATCCGGGAGACTTCCGGCCAGCGTCGCCGCAAGGCAACGAAGCGCATGCGCGTCGTGGAGGCGCTGCGCAAGTCCGGCAACCGCCCCGAGTGGATGATCATCTCGGAGTTGCCGGTGCTGCCGCCGGACCTCCGGCCGATGGTGCAGTTGGAAGGCGGCCGCTTCGCGACCTCCGACCTGAACGACTTGTACCGGCGCGTGATCAACCGCAACAACCGCCTGAAGCGGCTGCTGAACCTCGGCGCGCCGGAGATCATCATCCGCAACGAGAAGCGGATGCTGCAGGAGTCCGTGGACTCGCTGATCGACAACGGCCGGCGCGGCCGTGCGGTCGCCGGTTCCGGCAACCACAAGCTGAAGTCGCTCTCTGACCTGCTCAAGGGCAAGCAGGGGCGCTTCCGCCAGAACCTACTGGGCAAGCGCGTCGACTACTCCGGCCGGTCCGTGATCATCGTGGGGCCGCAGTTGCGCCTCCACCAGTGCGGCCTGCCGAAGAAGATGGCGCTCGAACTGTTCAAGCCGTTCGTCATGCACGCGCTGGTGCGCCAGGGCCTGGCACACAACATCAAGAGCGCCAAGCGCATCGTGGAGCGGGCGCAGCCGGAAGTCTGGGACGTCCTCGAAGAGGTCGTCGCGGACCGCCCGGTGCTGCTGAACCGCGCGCCCACGCTGCACCGCCTGGGCATCCAGGCGTTCGAGCCGGTGCTGGTGGACGGCTCGGCCATCCAGCTGCACCCGTTGGTCTGTTTCGCGTACAACGCCGACTTCGACGGCGACCAGATGGCCGTCCACGTCCCGCTCTCCTACGAGGCGGTGGCGGAGGCGCGCCAGGTCATGCTCTCGACGAAGAACCTGCTCTCGCCGTCGGACGGTGAGCCGGTGGTGGCGCCGACGCTGGACATGGTGCTCGGCTGTTACTACATGACGTATGACAAGTACGCCAACCAGCCGGACGTGAAGCGCCCGGCGTACCAGGACATCGCGTCCGTCCACCGTGCCTTCAGCATGCGTCGCGTGCACGTGCACGACCCGATCGCCTTCCGCCTGGCGGACGGCAGCCGGATCGACACGACGATCGGACGCGTGCTGTTCAACGAGATCGTCCCGGAGGAACTCGGGTTCCTCAACGCGACGATGGACAAGAAGAAGCTGCGCGAGCTCGTCTCACGCACGTACCGCGAGGTGAGCCACGAGGCCACGGTGAAGCTGGTCGACGCGATCAAGGACATCGGCTTCGAGTACGCGACTCGCTCGGGCACGACGATCGCGCTGAGCGACATCTTCACGCCGCCGACCAAGGTGGCGATGCTGGCGGAGGCCGACTCCCAGATCGCGGACATGGAAGACCAGTTCCAGATGGGCCTGGTCACCGACGACGAGAAGTACCAGCACGCGATCCGGGTGTGGACCGACACGACCCAGCGCATGCAGGAGGCGCTCTACGGCTCGTTGCCGCCGGAGAGCCCGCTCGCGATGATGTCCAACTCCGGCGCGAAGGGGAACATCACCCAGATCCGCCAGATGGGCGCCATGCGCGGCCTGATGTCCGACCCGACGGGCCGGATCATCCCGCTGCCGATCCGCTCGTCGTTCCGGGACGGCCTGTCCGTCCTCGAGTACTTCATCTCGACGCACGGCGCCCGCAAGGGGCTCGCGGACACCGCCCTCCGGACGGCGGACTCGGGCTACCTCACGCGCCGCATGATCGACGTCGCGCAGGACACGATCGTCCTGCCGGGCTCCTGCGTGGAGGCCGGCGAGGCGATCCCGGGCATCTGGATCCGCCACCGCCCGGGCGATGTGCTGCTCGCGTCGCTCCTCGAGCGACTGATCGGCCGCTGGACCGCCGCGCCCGTCGCGGACCCGAGCACCGGTGAGGTGATCGTGGGGGCGGACGAGGAGATCACGGAGCCGATCGCCCACCGCATCGTGGACGCCGGCATCGACGAGGCCTTCGTCCGGTCGCCGCTGGCCTGCCGCATCCGTCGCGGCATCTGCCAGCGCTGCTACGGCCGCTCACTGGCCACGGGCCAGCTCGTCGAGGAAGGCGTCGCCATCGGCATCATCGCGGCGCAGTCTATCGGTGAGCCGGGCACGCAGCTGACGATGCGGACGTTCCACACCGGTGGTGTGGCCTCGTCCATGGACATCACCTCCGGCCTTCCGCGTGTCGAAGAGATCTTCGAGGCACGGGTGCCAAAGGGCCTCGCGATCCTGAGCGAGATCGACGGCGTCGTGGGCCTGACGCGCACCGGCGACCAGCGCGTGCTGACCGTGACCTCCACGCGGAGCGTCTCGGAGGACTACACGCTGCCGGAGGGGTACGACCTCCAGGTGGAGGACGGCGCGGAGGTCCGCGTCAACCAGGTGCTCGCGCTTCCCGCCGCGGCCGAGGCCACGACGGGCGAGGAGATCGTCCCGACGGAGCCGATCAAGGCGATGGCGGACGGCACAGTGGAGTTTATCCGCACGGGCGGGCGACGGCGCCCGACCGGCCTGCGCATCACCGGCGTCCGCACGGACACGCGGGAGTACCCCGTGCCGGCGAACTCGCGGTTGCGGGTCGAGGGTGGCGAGTACGTCTCCTCCGGCCACCAGTTGACGGAAGGCTCGCTCAACCCGCACGACGTGCTGCGGATCATGGGCCCGGCCGCCTGTCAGCTGTACCTGGTGGAAGAAGTCCAGAAGGTCTACCGCTCACAGGGCGTAAACATCAACGACCGGCACATCGAGGTGATCGCCCGTCAGATGCTGCGGCGCGTGCAGGTGGACGACCCCGGCGACTCCACGCTCCTCGAGGAGGAGCGCGTCGAACGGCACGCGTTCCAGGCGCTCGTCGACAGCATGGCCGCGGAGGGCAAGATCCCGCCGACGGCGCACCCGGTGCTGCAGGGGGTCACGCGCGCTTCGCTCGAGACCGACTCGTTCCTCTCCGCCGCCTCCTTCCAGGAGACGACGCGAGTGTTGACCGAGGCGGCGCTTGAGGGGAAGACGGACCACCTCTACGGCCTGAAGGAGAACGTGATCATCGGCAAGCTGATCCCGGCGCGCGCGACCATCACGGTGGAGCGCCCGACCCCGATCGCCGAGATCGCGATGCCGGAGTCGCTGCTGCTGCCGTTCATGTTCGAGTTCGAGCGGGGCGACTTCCTCTCCGACATCTTCGAACCCGAGGCGGCGCTGGCGGCAGCGTCGTACGTGGCCGAGCCCAACTAGGACAGGCGTCCGCGCAGACATCGAAGGCCCCCTTACGGGGGCCTTCGTATATCCGGCAGGCGGCCATCCGGCGGGGGCTCCGGACGGCGAGTACGATTAGATGGATTCTCCCGCGCACCCGCCCGGAGCGAAAGGACAACGCCGTATGGAGCAGATCCTCTCCGGCACTCTGGCCCAGTTCAACGAGGCCGCCGACCAGATCGGGCTCGCGGACGAGATGCGTGATTACCTCACCTCGTTCAAGACGGTGTTCCAGACGCAGTTCCCCGTCGAAATGGACGACGGCACGATGCGGATGTTTGAGGGCATCCGCGTCCTGCACAACACGGCGCGCGGCCCGACCAAAGGCGGCCTCCGCTACGCCGCCAACCTCGGTGTGGACGAGGCGAAAGCGCTCGCGATGCTGATGACATGGAAGTGCGCCGTCGTCGACGTCCCCTTCGGCGGCGCTAAGGGCGGGGTCGCGGTCGACCCGAGGGCGATCTCGGCCAACGAGTTGCAGAACCTCACGCGCCGGTTCACGAGCGAGATCATCCCGATCATCGGACCGGACAAGGACATCCCCGCGCCGGACATGGGCACCAACCCCCAGATCATGGCGTGGATCATGGACACCTACTCGATGAACAACGGGTACACGATCCCCGGCGTCGTGACGGGCAAGCCGCTGGCACTCGGCGGTTCCGAAGGACGGTACGAGGCGACCGGCCGCGGCATCGTGGACGTGACGGAGGAGCACCTGCGCGCGGAGGGCGGCGTGGACGGACGCCGCGTGGCAGTGCAGGGCTTCGGCAACGTGGGCGGCGTCACGGCAAAGTTGATACGCCAGGCCGGCGCCAAGGTGACCCACATCTCCGACAAGGAGACCGCCCTCCATCACCCCGCCGGCATCGACACCGCGGCGGCGTACGCCTTCGTCCAGGGCGGGGGCACGCTGGCCGCGTGGCGCGAGCAGTACGCGCGCGACGTCGAGGTCGTCAGTGCCGACAGCGTGCTGACCGCGGACGTCGACGTCCTCATCCCGGCTGCCGTGGAGACGGTGCTGACGGAGGCGAACGCCGCCGCCGTCCGCGCGCCGCTGATCGTGGAGGGCGCGAACGGCCCGACGACGCCCGAGGCGGACACGATCTTCCGCGAACGCGGCATCGTCGTGATCCCGGACATCCTCGCAAACGCCGGCGGAGTGACCGTGTCCTACTTCGAATGGGTGCAGGCACGTCAGTTCCAGCGCTGGTCGGAAGACCGCGTGAACCAGGAACTCCAGCGGATCATGGCGCGCGCCTACCAGGTCGTGAGCGCCCGCTGCCCCACGGGCACCGGGACGTGCACCCTGCGGCAGGCGGCCAACTGGGTCGCGATCGACCGGGTAGTGGAAGCACTGACGCTTCGCGGCATCTACCCGTAGGGCGAAACGGCTAGCGCGGACGCGGACGTGGAAGACGGCCACCCGGCAGTCGCGTCGCTGATGTATGGTGAGTGGCGTAGCGAGGACTCAGCCGTGGTCGTACTGGGCCTGCTGGCCGCCACGTTCCTGGGATTGATGGCGCTGCGCGGCGCCACGATACTCTTCGCGCCCGCCTCGCAGGAACCGTTCCTCCTGCCGCTCTTCGCGGCGATTCCTCTGGCGTTGGCCTTCGGGATGGCCGTCTCCTACGTGACGGGCCGGATTCTCGGGCTGTACGGCCTGCACACGCTGCGCGACTACGAGTCCCGCCGCCGGATGCGTCGTGCAGTCGTTGCACGGCCGGACCGCGCCGCCGTCCCCGAAAGCACGATCGAGTACTGACGCTGTCTCATCCGCGTTAGGATCGCGCCGTGCCACCCACCTCATCCGCCTCGGGCGAACTCGTCGCGATCGTCCTCGCCGCCGGCTCGTCCGCGCGGATGGGAGGCGTCGACAAGCTGTGGGCGGACCTCTGCGGCCGCCCGCTGGTCGCGCACAGCATCGCCATGCTGGGAAGCGTCGAGGGCGTGCGTACGCTCGTCCTCGTCGGGCCGGCCGCCCGCCACATCGAACTGATGGCCTCCGCGGAAGACGCGGCCGCGCGCGGCGTGCAGGTGATCTGCGTCGAAGGCGGGGCGCGGCGCCAGGACTCTGTGGCCGCAGCGATCGCCGCCGCACCGGACGCCGCCTGGTACCTGGTCCATGACGGCGCACGCCCCTTCGCCTCCCCCGCCCTCGCGCGGCGGGTGATCGAGGGGGCGCGGCGCCACGGGGCAGCGGTCCCGGGCATCCCCGTCACGGACACCGTCAAACACATCGCCGCCGACGGCCGTATCCTCGCGACGGTGGAACGCGCGTCGCTGCGCGCGGTGCAGACGCCGCAGGGGTTCGCGGGCGCGTTGCTCCGCCGGGCGCACGCCGAGGTGGCGGGCGACGCCACGGACGACGCGGCGATGGTGGAATGGCTTGGCGTGCCGGTGTTCGTCGTCCCCGGGGACCCGGCGAACATCAAGGTCACGACCCCGACCGACCTCACCGTCGCGCGCGCGCTGCTCGCCGCCGGCACACCTCAGGAGGCATGAGATGCGCGTCGGCATCGGCTACGACCTGCACCGCTTCCGCACGGAAGGCGAAAGCCGCCTGCGCCTGGGCGGCGTGGACATCGAGGACGCCCCGCAACTCGAAGGCCATTCGGACGGGGACGCGCTGATCCATGCGGTCATCGACGCGCTGCTCGGCGCCGCCGGGGAGGGTGACATCGGCCAGCACTTCCCGCCCGGCGACCCCGACACGCGCGGCATCGACAGCCGCGAGTTGCTGAAGCGCGCGCAGCGGCTGATCGGCGCGCGCGGCTTCCGCATCCAGAACGTGGACGCGACCGTCATCGCGGAGCGCCCTCGCCTCGGCCCGCACATCGAGGCGATGCGGGAATGCGTCGCGCAGACGCTCGGGCTGGCGGCGGGCTCAGTGAACGTGAAGGCCACGACGAACGAGCGCTTCGGCAGTCTAGGCACCGGTGAGGCGATCGCCGCCATGGCCGTCGCGTTGATCGACGAAGACGGCCGCTAGCTGTGTTTGGCCATAGTCGTCCCGCCACGAGATCACCCGCGCTTCGGGGCAGAATGATCTGTGGCATGCTTGGTCTGACGGTCATTGCGACCCTCGGCGGGTGCAGTCGTGGTTTGAAGCCATGGACAGTGACAGCAACGCAGATCTCCGCCACTGATAACCGGGAGGTGGCGAGTATCCGGATCGACTACATCTCTCCGTCTGGCGATGTGGCTCGCTGGGAGAGACTCGTTACGAGTCTCGACTCTGAGCGAAACGTGGATCCGCCAGCAAGATGGTACAAATGTTGGCAGTCCGCGCGTCTCGGGGAGCCGCTGCCGGATTGCGCGCGAACCGAGACGGACACGTCTCCGACTCCGCTCCCGAGCACTCCTTCTACTGTACCGACTACTCCACGATTCGAGCGGCCCGCCCCATAGCAAGCCGGAACGCTAGCGCCTAATGCTCCAGCGCGTGCCGGCAGCGCTGTCCTCAAGCGTGACGCCGAGGGCATCGAGTTCCTTGCGGATCGTGTCCGCCAGCGCCCAGTCCTTCTCCGTGCGTGCAGC
>SCTU01000243.1 GCA_004297315.1 Dehalococcoidia bacterium
CTACGCGGGCGCGGCGATCGGCATACTGGCGGGCAGCGTGGTCTGGGAGACCGACCCAAAGTTCCTCGGCTGGATATTCGGCCTCGGGCTCGGGCTGCTCGGTGGCGCATTCGTCGCGGCAGTGACCAGCGGGACCGCGCTCGCCGCGGGCGGGACGAGGCGCACGCGCCGCGAACGCGAGTGGCTCTTGCGCGGTGACGAGGACGACGAGCAGTAGCCAGCAAGGGACCGCCCCCCGCCGGTCGCGATACCAGCCAACACGGAGCAAGCACACGCTCCTGGTGCCTCCACAACTAATCGCCGCTGCTAGTGGGTACTATTAGTTGCGTAGACGGCTCCAGCGCGTCCATCTGGACCAGCCCCTGAGCCTCGACAGACGGAGGAGATCGACATGGGAGCCCTGACATGGATCGCCGTGGGCCTGGTGGCTGGGTTTCTCGCCAAGCTTCTGGTCAAAGGGGGGCCGGGCGGCATCGGGCCAATCGGCCTGATATGGACGGCTGTGCTCGGCGTCGCCGGAGCGCTGGTCGGGGGCTTCATCAGCACGCGGTTGGGGTACGGAGACGTTGCAGGGTTTGACCTGCGAAGCGTCCTGATCGCAACCCTCGGCGCGATCGTCGTCATCGTGATCGCGCGGGCCGTCGGCCCGCGCTAGCCACCCGGTCGCGGCGCGGGCTCGCCTCTCCTAGGAGACGAGCCACTCCGCGTGCCGGTCGAGTTGCAGATAGCGGTCGGCCAGGGCCCGCATCTCCAGGGAGGTCGAACCCTGGAACGCGACCACCTCCACGTGGACGCCGTCGCCCTGCACGGACTCCACGGCGCGCGCGAAGTCGGCGTCCCCTGAGACGATCGCGATGATGTCCACGCGCTCGGAGATGTGCACCATGTCGATCGCCATCTCGACGTCGAAGTTGCCTTTGATCGAGCCGTCTGCGAAGCGCTTCAGCGGCTTCGTCACAATCCGGTAGTCGTACGGGACGAACGGTGCGACGAACTTCTGCTGCTGTACCGGCTCTCGCGGGTCGTCCGAGATCGGGCAGTAGGCCGTCGCACGGACGAGTTCGCGGCCCTCGCGGAGCATGTCGAGCAGCCGTCCCATGTGGACGGTGCGTCCGTTCTCCACGCCGTACATGAGGTTCGGTACGTCGACGAAGACGGCGAGGCGTGGTCGGTGGCCGCTCTTGTCCACCTGCTGCGCCAGCGTCAGCATGCCCGCCTTCAGTTCCGCCAGCGTGATGCGCTGCGCCTCGACGAGGGCGCGCAGGCGCGCGATCTCCGGGCCGGCGCCGTCCGGCTGCGGAGCCGTCGACGGGACCGCGACCGGCGCAGGCATCGAGGGTTCGGCCACCGGCTGTTCCGTGGGGGCCTCAGCGGGCGCCTCGTCGGTGCGGCGCCGGCGACGGGACACGACACGTGGAGCGTCAGCGACGGCGGTCGCCGTCGCAGGCTGCGTGGCGGGCGCGGCCGCGGCAGTTTCGGGCTCAGCGGCCGCGCGGGTGCGGCGACGGCGGGCTGGGGCTTCCTCCGCGGGCGCCTGTGCCGGCGCGGCCGCGGGAGCCTCGGCAGTCGCGGCTGCCGTGCGAGGACGGCGGGCGCGCGTCGGGCGCTCTTCCCCGTCAGTCGCGGGCTTCGCCGTGGCGCGGCGCGGCTTCGTGGCGGGCTTCGTCGTTGCGGCCGCGGCGGCTGGCTTGGGCGCGGGCTTCGCGGCGGGTTCGGGGCGGCGGCGGCCGGCGATCATCGATCCGGCGAGCGTGGAACGTGTGCGTCCCGGCGTGCCTTCATCGGCCGCTGCCAGCGCGACGGAGATCTGGTGGGTCATCGGACACCTGCCTCACCGGCAAACTGAAGGACGGAGCATCGGGCTGCCACCTGTTCGGCAAGGTGGATGAAGGACTGGGTGATCTCGGACTCGGGGTAGCCAACCACGACGGGGACGCCGCGGTCGCCGCCCTCGCGGATGCGCGCGTCGAGCGGGAGTTCCCCGAGGAATTCGAGGCCCAGTTCTTCCGCGGCCTCCCGCGCGCCGCCGCGCCCGAAGATGTCGCTGCTCATGTTCTCGACGATGCCGAAGATGGGGATGCCGAGCCGGTCGAACATGCCGACCGCCTTCTGTGCATCCTCGATCGAGACCTTCGAGGGCGTCGATACGATCACGGCGCCGGCAATCAGCGCGTCCTGCGCCATGGACATCGAAGCGTCTGAGGTGCCCGGCGGCAGGTCGATCACGAGGTAGTCGAGGTCGCCCCAGTCGACGTCATGCATCAACTGGCGCACGCCCGTCCCGATCATCGGCCCGCGCCAGACGACCGGCGTGCCCTTCGGAAGGACGAAGCCGATCGAGACGGCTTTCACGCCGAACGCGTCGACAGCGCGGAGGCCGTTCTGCCCGGAGGCCTGCAGGCCACCCTCGATCCCGAGCATCGTCGGGATGTTGGGGCCGGTGATGTCCGCGTCGAGCAGGCCGACGTGCGCGCCGAGCCGCGCGAGGGCGACGGCGAGGTTCACGGCCACGCTGGACTTGCCCACGCCGCCCTTGTTCGAGGCGACGGCGATCACGTTGCGGACGCCCTCGATCTTGCGCGGGCCGTCCGGCCGGCTGGTGGTGCGCACCTCGGCGCCCCAGTCGATCTGGACGTCGGCGACGCCAATTCCACTGAGGGCGGCGCGCACGTCGTGGTCGATGGTCTCGCGGAGGGGGCAGGCCGGGGTGGTCAGGACCACCGAGAAGCGGACGGTTGAGCCCTCGACAGCGAGGTCTCGGACCATGTTCAAGGAGACGATGTCGCGGTGGAGCTCCGGGTCGTTCACGGTTCGGAGCGCCGCGAGCACGGCGTTCTGATCAGCCAAATTGGCCATTCCTTACGGGCATGGGAGCAGGGAGGGGCTGCGCGCCACGGGCGCGAAGGGAACCTCGCCCGGCTCGCCTGCGTTCTATTTGTTACCACGGTCAGCGGGGGGTGAAGTCACCCGCCGGGCTGGAACCAAGGCTGTTTCGAGTATAGCGGCCGGATTCGTAACGCCTATCCAGCACCTTCCGGCCCCTGATCCAGTGTCAGAAGCCCCTTCACTCTGGATTGACTCACTTTTACACTTTTTTAGCACAAAAAGGTTTGACCGTTGGTCGACCCAACGAGATGATCCAAACCTGAAACCGGCACAGCCGCCGGTGCATTGGTGGGAACACACCAAGTTGCTAAGGTGACGGCGAGGCTGCCCCCCCGGGGGTGCCGTGACCAGGAAGAGAGACGACGATGAGTCGCGCTGCAACCGTGAAACCGAAGGAAGATGCCCCCGCCGCGGAGCCCGAGGCGCAGGTGGCCGACCCAAAGTGTGTGCACCACTGGGCGATCGAAACCCCGAACGGCCGCGAGAGCATGGGCGTGTGCAAGCGCTGCGGCGTCCGCCGCTCATTCTCGAACTCGAACGATGCCGTGATGTGGGAGCAGACCAACACGCTCCGCAGCGACCTCAACCGCAGCGGCTGGCGCTCCTCGAAGGTGACTGAGGTCGCCCTGGCTGACGAGTCGTAAGCGTCGCTCGCTCGGATGGACAGGAAGGGGCGCTCGGCGGGGCGCCCCTTCCGCATTACCTCCGCGGGAAATGGCGAAGCGCCGCGCCAGTATGATGATGGCGACTGGCCCAAGGCGAAGGGATGTGCGGTGGACCTGAGCGTCAACCTCGCGCCGCACCACAAAGTCGAGTTGCGCCTGCGCAACCCGATCATGACCGCCTCCGGCACGTTCTCAAACGGGCTCGAGATCGCGAAGCACTACGACGTCGAGCGTCTCGGCGGCCTTGTCTCCAAAGGGACGACGCTCAAGCCGCGACGCGGGAACGGCGTCCCGCGCACGGTTGAGACCGCGGCCGGGATGATCAACGCGATCGGCTTCCAGAACGTCGGCGTCAGTGCGCTCATCTCGCAGGTCGCGCCCGTCTGGAGCCAGTGGGCCGTCCCCGTGGTGGTCAACATCATGGGCGAGACCGTCGAGGAATACGGCCGGCTTGCCGCCCGGCTCGACGGCGTCCCCGGCGTCGCCGGCCTCGAAGTCAACGTCTCGTGCCCGAACGTCGACGCAGGCGGGATCGAGTTCGGTCAGGTGCCTCGCGCCGCGGCGGCTGTGGTGCGCGAGGTGGCGGCGAACACTTCGCTGCCCTTCATCGTGAAACTGACCCCAAACGTCAACGACATCCGCCCGATCGCGAGTGCTGTCGAGGAGGCCGGTGCGCACGGGATCACGGTGGCAAACACTGTGCCCGCGCTGGCGATCGACGTGAAGCGACGCCGTCCCGTGCTGGCAAACGTATTCGGCGGACTCTCCGGCCCTGCGATCAAACCGATCGCGCTGCGGCAAGTCTATCTCGCGTCGTCGGTGGTCGAGTTCCCGGTGGTCGCGTCAGGTGGCGCGATGACGGGGACCGACGTGGTGGAATTCATCATGGCCGGCGCGACAGCGGTGCAGATCGGCACCGCGTCGTTCCTCGACCCGTCCGCAGCGTGGCGCATCCTCGACGAGCTCGAGGCGTGGTGTGCCGCAGAGGGCTTGAAGAGTTTCGACGAGATCCGCGGCATCGCGCGGCGGCGCGACTAATCTGACGTTTTCGCGGGCGGCAGACTCCGGCTCGGGCGCGCCAAGATACGATCGTTGCTTGACTGATGCAGGCACCCGGCGGTCGGTGATCCCGCACCCGGAACGAGCAGATATGCCCCAGACGGCCTCCGATGTCGCGGCCGAC
>SCTU01000244.1 GCA_004297315.1 Dehalococcoidia bacterium
ACCTCGCCACCGACCCGGTCGAGGACTCCTCGCCCGGCACGCAGCCGGCCGTCGCCGAGGCCTACGCCGCCACGGCCCCGGCCGTCCCCGCCGCGCCGGTCGCCGCCCCCGTCGCCTGGATGGCCCCGCCCGCGCTCTCGGCGTCGACGCCCGCGCCGGCCTCCGCCCCCGCGTACTCCTCGACGGTGGCGGTCGCGGTGACGTCAACGACCACGACAGCGGCCGGGGAGGTCCGCTCAGCCGCCTCGCTCTACGCCGAAGCCCGTCAGAAGGGCTACGAGGGCGACCCCTGCGGCGACTGCGGCCAGCTGATGCTGGTCCGCAACGGCACCTGCCTCAAGTGCATGAACTGCGGCGCGACGAGTGGCTGTAGCTAGGAATCCCTTGGATGACTGGGGATCCGGGTCGCGCTGGAATCGTCCCGATCGGATGTTCGAGGTCGGTACGCCTGGCGTTTCTGATCTCCGTCGGATCATCCCGGGCGGGATGTCATCAAGCGACCTCGTGGTGAGCCACGGGTCACGGCCAGGCCGGGGCCCGTCCGAGCGGACAGGCGTTGGCGCGTTGGCTCTTCACGGAAACGGTACTCGGGGATGTGCTATTCCGGGTCCGCGATCGCCTGGCCGCCTCTGAAGATGCCGCAGAGCGGCGGGCGCAAGGGGGCATCGTGCCGGGAGCATTCGTCCAACTCAGGCGAAGCGAAGGACAGCGGTAGCAGCCCCCGCGAGCTACGTCGTTCGCTGGCGAGATGCGTGCACGCTCCTGCGTCCTTGCGGGGTCGACCTACATCTCCAGTCACCTCGGAGCACGGCCCGCCGCCTCCGTCAACCAGAACTCGACGAAGATCGTGCCGTCGAAATTCGCGCCGGCCGTGTGCCCCTGGTTTGGGAACTCCACATAGACCGACTTCACGCCAGCCGCCCGGAGCGTCTCGTGAGTCGCCCGTACTTCCTGCTTCCAGCCCTCATCGAGGGCTCCAACGCCGTTGAACACCGCGCGACCGGCCATGGCTGCCGTCAGCGCGGCGGCGTCCATGGGCGCCAGTACCCCCGGTGCCCCAAGCAGCGTGTCGAATCGCTGTGGCTCGCGGACCGCGAGGCCGAATGCCACGAGGCCACCGTTTGAGACGCCCGCCAGATGCGTCGCGGACGGGCGTCCGTAGCAGGCGATCACCTCGTCGATGATCCGGTACGTGCGGCCCGCCTCACTGATGTAGTCATCTTCAACAACGGTGTAGGGCAGCACCACGCGGAACTCATCGATGCCGCGCGCCTTCGAGAGGTAGTTCGTCCATATGCGCATCGCCGAGTTCCGGCGTCCGCTCCCCCCGCCGAGAAACACGACTAACGGTGCGTCGGGACGGTCGGGCATCGGGTCACGGATGAAATATGGGGCCTCGCCGACGTCCTTGATCTCACGCAACTCCCCGGGGAGGGCGGCGCTGCATCCACCTGCTCGCTGGTCCGAGGCGGCGGTCGGGGTTGACGGCTCGGACGGAGCGGCTGTCGGGGCCGAGGTACCCACCACCGGGGGGTTCGAGGCATCCGTTGCTGAGGAGCATGCCGTCGTGAACAGCAAGGCCGCACACGCCATCGCGATCGCACGGGCGCCCTGGGATCGGCCAAGCCGCCACTGAACGGCGCCGCGGCCCCGAGTGAGAGGCGTCGCAAGGAACACGCATCCCTTTAAGTTGGGCTTCAATTCGCGATGGTCCGTCTGAGGCGAAACGGTGATGCGCCTTTCCACTGACGCCGAGCGTGATTCGCGACATTGCCGACCAGCAATGCGGCTGGGAGGAAGTAGACGATGCCGGTGGTCATGAAGAGGAGATATCCGATGCCGGCAACCAGTGCGCCGTACCAGATCTGATCGAAATACCTCGTCGGGCTCGTCGGAGGGTCGTCGAGTATGTAGCAAGCGAAGAAGACAGCCATGTGCACATCGGATGCGCCGAAGACCTCGGCCACTCTGACAGGGTCGGGGCCGAAAGCGGTGACGGTAAACAGGCTGAAGTACGTGCCGAGGAACGCGAGGACCAGCGGAAGTTTGTTGACGTGGTCGACGATCCAGATGCCTGGAAGCAGGATCAGCACCATCCCCGAGGGCCCGTATGCGGAAAGGCCGCCCCACCAGCTCTCGCCCTGGCCGAACATCAGATGGACGGCTACGAGGCCGACGATCGCCGGATTGAAGACGTTCGTGGTGCCGCTCCGGATCAGGTGCTTGGATGTCACGCCGATCGCCGCAGCCGCTGCCAGAACGTACGCCGGTGCGTAGGGGTCGAGCACGAGCGCGATGACCAAGCCCGTAAGCAGAGCGCCGCTCGGGAACTCCGGCGCGCGACGCCAGGCCGCACGCAGAAGCGCGTCTATGGCTACCGCGGTGACCGCAGCCGCCGCTACTCCCGGCATCGTCACGCTGAGGCCAGTCGCCACGGAGCCAATCGCCACGATCGCCCCGATGAAGATCAGCATGTAGCCCTTGGGCGATCGCAGTACATGTCGTGCCGTGTGCATGGCTTCCGCCGCGTATGCCGCGTTCACGGGGCAGACCTGTCCAGGCCCGGCGTCGCTGTCATCTCGAACGAAGGATCGATGAGTAACGCTTCGGCGTCGTAACGAGCAATCAGTGGTAGCGCCCGCGCTGGGCCGAGCACGCAGGCGGCTGTAGCGAGCGCATCCGCGAGCATGCCACTGGAGGCGACGACGGTTGCGCTGATCAGTCCGTGTGCAGACTGGCCGGTCACGGGATCAAGCAGATGATGTCCCTCAGCAACGTCGGGTTGGGTGCGGAGATAACTGCCCGACGTGCACACCGCCGCGTCTCTTACCTCGAGAACCCGACACGCTGTTGCCGGGTCGCGCGGGTCGCGGACCTGGATTGGCCACGACGGAAGACCTGGCGGCGCCCCACGGACCAGGAGGTCGCCCCCGGCAGCAATCATGTGATTCGGGAACTTGTGCAGTTCCTCGCTCGCAAGGTCGATCGCAAAGCCCTTCGCCACGGCTCCGAGGTCGAGCGTCATCGCGGTCTCCAACGTAACTTTGCGGCGCGGCACGTCGATTGAGATGTCTCGGTACGACGCCGTGGCCTGACGAGATTGCGGTGAAGACTCGACGCCGTCGCGATAGCCGTATCGGAAGCCAGCACGGATCATCGCGTCGCCCACAGTTGGGTCGAAGGCCCCCTCGCTCGCCTCGGCCATTCCGATCGCGAACTGAAGCAGGCGGAAGAGCAACGGGCTGACGGCGACGGGCACCCAGACCGTCGCGGAAAGCCGTGCCAGTTCACTGTCGCGGTCGAATCGGTTGCACGTCGTCTCGACGAGGTGAAACCAGTTGAAGGCGCGCGAGATCGCCTCGCGCGCCTTGCCCATGTCGCCGGGCGGCCAGACCTCAATCGTGACGCCAGTGTCCATGAAGATTCGAAGCTGCCTGATCACTTCGAGGCCTTGACCAACGCGTCACTCACGGCCCGCACGTAGGCGCTGCTGCTGTCCGTTGCGCCGGTAACCCTCGTCACATGCAGGAGGTCCTGGAGTTCGACGACCTGCTCCTCGAGCGGCGCGATGCGGTCGCAGGGATAGCGCGTCCCGCATTCCGTGATCTGCGCGCCGACGATGAGTCCGCCGGCGATCACGACCTCGACGTCCACCGTGCCGTGAGGGCCGCGGCCCGCGCCGGCGAAGGTCCCGTCACGGTACGGCGACGGGGTAGACAACGGCGGCGGCGTAGGGCGCAATCCCGGAGTCCCTGGTACCAAAGAGGGCGCGGTCTGCGATGTTGCGCTCGCGAGCCGCACGATCGTGTCGAAGTCACGGCGATCGTCAATTGACCGAGTCTGCGTGTAGCCCGCCGCATACACAGCGAGGATGGCCGACGAACTCAGCGCAACCAGGGAAGGTGAGACCTTACGCCGGCGTCGCGAAGAGGGCCGTGCCACGGGTAGTCCTGTCATCCGGCAATCGAGCGCCGATGCCAAGTCGCGAGTTGCTCTGGGGCCGCACCGCTAGGGCGCGACCACGGTCAGCGTGCCCTTCAGGTCGGGGTGCAGCGGGTCGCTGACCTGGTACGTCCCTGGAGCCAGGGCATAGAAATGCACGACGTCTACCTGCGTGCCGGCAGCGTAGGCGTGGACCTCCTTGAGCGTGGGCTTAACGCCACGCGGCGACGTCCCGCGCCACGCGACGAAATCCTTCGCATGATGCTTCTCATGATCTTCCTCGGTGACACCCTCCTCGCGGACCACGTCCTCCTCTTTGGCCGCGAGCCAGAGGATCTCGGTCGCATCGAGGCCCACAACGCGATAATGGAACTCGTCAGCACTTCGGTTGCGGAGAATCAATTGGATGCTGGGCCCGGCGGGTATGCGTACATCAGCAGGTTCATAGCCTTTCTCAGAGACGTCGATGTTGACGGTCACCGCTTCCGCGTCCTCGTCCGGCCGGTACGTGCCATCTCCGCCCGCGCCACAGCTCACGGCGACGAGGGCGACCGCCCCGAGGAGCGCGACCGCAAACGTGCGCATGATCACCCGTCGTCGCGAGTCCATTGCCATCTCCCCGCCTACGACTGCTTGCCGAGGACTGCGAGATAGGCGACGACCGCCTTGATCTCGTCATCAGTCAATTTCACGATCGACATCATGCCGACGGTGGCGAGCGCTTTCCGGACCTGCTCTTCGTCGGCACCCCGGTTCGCCGGCGCTCCGATGCAGCTGCTGCCCTTGCCGTCCATCCCGTGGCAGGCTGCGCAGCCCACGCCACCTGCGGTCTTCTCAAAGATCTCCTTGCCCCGGACCAGCACTGCATCCGCAGCGGTTGCCGCGGCCGGGTCGCTTGGCACCGGTGCTGATGCGGCGGCGGCTCCGCCCGGCGCTACGGATAGTGCCGCGATTCCGCCGCCGGGCCCAGAACTCGCTGGCTGCGACGTTCCGTCCCGGGACGCGGAGGCTGCGCCACCGCAGGCCGTCGCGATCACCATCGCCGCGACCGCAATCAGTCCCGGGACGAGGATCCTGCGAGCTGTGTGATCCTTCATGTCGTGACTCTTACGCGTCAACGTCTGGGGCTGGCCGAAACGGAGTGCTGATGGCGCGCTATTGCCCGCCCAAGGACTTCACGAAGGCAGCAACGGCCACGATCTCGTCCTCAGACAACTTGATGAATCCCATGACCGGTACGCCGCCCGCCAGGGCTGCACGGATCCTCGAGATGTCGGCGCCTCGGATGTTCGGGGCACCGAGCTTGGCGGCTCCGTCACCGCGAGCTTCCATGCCATGACACATTTGGCAGCCGACGCCGCCGGCGGTCTGCTGGAAGATGATCTGGCCCTTCGCGATGAGGTCCTTCTCAGGGTCGCCCGTGGAGGCGGGGGCGGTCGCGGGAGCCGTCGTCGAGGTTACGGGCGCAGACGTGGTGGTCGCTGTCGCTGCCGTCGCTGCCGTCGCCGACGCCTTCACGCCTGCGCCTGCCGTCTCGGCACTCCCGCTGCAGGCGATGGCTAGGGCAGCCATCGATGCGACGAGGCCGAGCAGGAGTGCGCGCGCGGGCTTGGTGTACATCTTCATCGTTGTGGCCTTCTCTTCCTGGACGTTCGGTCGCCGCCGAAAGCCAGGTGCGCCCCAGTCCAGCGGGGACCGGGGCGCCCTGGGCTACTTGCTTATCTGACTACCCGCGCGGTGCCTCCTATCGAGCCGGAGCCGGCGTGGCGGCAGCGGCTGCGACCGAGGCGGCGGCCGCCGCCTTCATCTTTGCCCACATGTCAGGCCCCGGAGTCGCGTGGTCGGCCATCTTGGTGCCGGCGCCGTCGGCCGCGTAGCTGACGAAGGCGCCAGAGTGCGTGTCACCACCGTACGAGACGGGAATCCGTGCCTTCACCTTGTTGGTGTTCAGGTCCAGGACGATCGTCTCCCACGTGCCCGAGCTGCTGATCCACATCTCCGCCTTCGCGGGGTCCGGGTGCAGGATGCCGTGGTCGATGATCTGGCCACCAGTCTCGATCGGCATCGGCACGTCCACATTGTTCGGGACGCTCATCGTCTTGGTGTTCATCACCGAGACGCCGCCACCGATGTTGTGCGTGCCTTCACCCTTGCCCATGATGTAGAGCTTCGTCTGGTCCCAGCCGAGGCGGATGCCGTACGGGCCAGCCACGCCCGCGCTTCCCTTGGCGACCACGGCGTTCGTCGCCAGGTCGATCTTGTAGATCATGCTTCCGTGGCCGTCCGCGACGAAGAGGAACTTGCCGTCGGACGTGGCAGCGGTGCCAATCGGGTGGTTGCCCACCTCAGTGATCACCGTCACGCCGCCGGTCTTCAGGTCAAGCTTCGCGATGTTCGCCACATGCGCCGGAGCCTCGCGGATCCAGGCCGACCCCATCGAGATGAAGAGGTACTGCCCGGTCGGGTCTGCCGACACATACGGGTGTCCC
This sequence comes from Dehalococcoidia bacterium, assembly GCA_004297315.1. Lineage (GTDB taxonomy): Bacteria > Chloroflexota > Dehalococcoidia > UBA2979 > UBA2979 > SURF-43. The sequence continues at coordinate 6,432 of SCTU01000244.1, forward strand.
ATCGGAGCGATGTCGGCATCGGTGATGGCCTTGACGACCTTGTTGTCGTCCTTCGGGTCGAGCAAGAAGTACGGCCCGCCGGTCGCACCAAAGCCATACTCGAGCACCACGCGGTCCTTGCCTTCGAAGTCAACGAAGGAAGTGATGTGGTGGATGTCCTGTGAGCGGTCCTTGCCTTGGACCTTGCTCGACTGCCTCAGGACCTTGTCGAGTTTCAGCGTCTTCGCGTTGACGACGAGCGTGACGTGCTGTTGTACCTTCTTGTCGTCCTCGTAGACGTAACCGAGGTACGCCCACTGGCCGTCAGGCGATAGGCCCAGGCCGTGCGGCTGACGGACCGCAGTGCCGCCGAGGTCGAACAGCGCGGAGGCGATGCTCTCCTTGCTGTTTGCGTCGATCACCTGGATGCCGGGGAGTTTGTTGCTCTTGGACGGCCGGTGCGCGTAGCCCTGCCCGATGCTGGTGAAGTAGACGAGCGGGTGGGCCTTCATGTCCCACGCGTTGTTACCTTTGGAGTCGTATGTCGCGACGAGTTGTAGGCCGCCACGGAGGGACTCCTCGGTGTTCCAGCCAGATGCCGCCGCTCCGGCTGCCACCGGTTGGAGCTGGCCCGCCTGGACGATCTTCGTCGCCTCGGTCGACTTGGCCTCCTCCTTCTTCTCGGTGCAGGCTGCCGCCCCGAGCAGCGTCATCGCTGCCAGGACAACCAGCCCCACTCTGATCACTGGTTTCCTCATGTCGCTCCTCCTCGCCTCCCCTTCGGCCATCCGAATGGTCAAGCGCAATCCCGTTACCAAGCGTTAGTACTCCGCCGTCGAGTGCGATCGTCGGGGCGCGGGTGCATGGCGAGAACACCAGAAATGGTGGGGGCCGATGTGGGGAGCGCTAGGGGGACGAGGCAACTGAGGAATGGTTACCGACGCAGATACCCGCGTTGCACCGCCCACGCCACCACTTCCGCGCGATTGCGGAGATGCAGCTTGCCGAAGATGTTCTTCAGGTGGAAGTTCACCGTGTTCTCGGAGATGCCAAGCCTGAGCGCGACTTCGCGGGTGCGCCCACCACGCGCGACCTCCGTGAGGACGTCTCGCTCCCGGGGCGTGAGACCAGACTCTTGGGGTGCCCCGACCGCGGCGTTCGCCCTGCCGACGTGCGTGAATTCATTGAGGAGGTTGCGCGCCAGTCGTGGCGAAATCACGGGCTCACCACGGCGCATTTGCTCCACGAACTTCTCGAATTCGTCCTCGGCAAGGTCTTTGAGCAGATAGCCCTCAGCGCCGCTCTTCACGGCCTCGAACAGGTCCCCCTCGTCGTCCGAGACAGTGAGGATCACCACACGCACCGCAGGCCATTCGGCCTTGATCGCGCGGGTCGCCTCAAGCCCGTTCATGTCGGGCATGCGGATGTCCATGAAGACGACGTCCGGGTGCAGTTGACGCACTGCCTCCACAGCGGCCGCACCATCCGCTGCCTCGCCTACGACTTCGAATTGCCACGCACGGAGCAGGGAAGCGAGCCCCGCGCGGATGAGCGCGTGGTCATCCACGAGAAGGACGCGGAGCGCATGGGGAGGCTCGGTCATCGCTCAATCGGCATCCTGACCACGACGCGGGTCCCCCGCCCGACGTGGCTCTCGATATCGAAAGTGCCTCCGGCGGCCTGTGCGCGTTCTCGCATCATCTGCAAGCCGAACCGCGGTCGCCCAGTGGCGGGCAGGGCCTCCGGATCGAAGCCAGCGCCGTCGTCGCTGACCTCGACGACCAACGTGTCGCAGTCGACCGACAGCCTCGTCTGGACAGAGGTGGCGACGGCGTGCTGCCGGACATTACTGAGCGCCTGCTGCACGATACGGATCAACTGGATCTCGCAGGTGGGAGTGCGCCGGACGCGCTCCACCTCCGGCGCTACCTCCAATACTGCATCGATGCCGAACATCTCCCGGTACGAGGTGATGTACTCCGCGAGTGCCGCCGTGAAGCCTTGTTCGCCTGGGGCCGAGCGCAGCGCAAGGATGTTGTCGCGCACATCGGCATAGAGCGAGCGGGCCGCCGCGTCGAGGTGTCGCAACTCCTCGAGCGCCGTGACCGTATTTCCGCTGTCCAGCAGTTTGCGCACCGCCAGCACCTGCGTGTTCACATAGCCCAAGATCTGCCCCATGCCATCGTGCATCTCGCGCGAGATGCGTTCGCGCTCCTGCATGATAGAGACTTCCTGGATCTTCCGGTGCAGGTTGGCATTCTCGACGGCTGGCGCGATCTGATCGCCAATCGCATCGAGCAGGCTCAACTCGGAACGCCGCGACATCGAAGACGCCTCACTGGCCGCCAGCACCATCACACCGACGGAGCTACCGCGGAAACACAGCGGGACCGCACAGCACACGCGATATCCCCGCGCGGTGAGGGCGTCGTTGAAGTCGGGCTCGCCAGCGACTACGCGGATCGTCTTACCCGTCACCGTCGCCCGTCCCAGGAGCCCCTTGCCATGGGGCGAGTGGGTGATATCAAGGAGAGGCTCGTTGACAGCATCGGCGCGGCAGTGCAAGACCAGTCCGTCGCCGCTCGAAAGCCAGATTTCGCCTTCGTCTGCCCTCGTGAGCTTCGTGACCGCGCTCAGCGCGCGCGCGAGCACATCGTCCAGGTCCAGGGAGGAGGAGGTGGCTGCCTGCACGTCGAGCAGTGCCGAGAGTTCGCGGTTCTGTGCGACCGAAGCGTCATACAGCTCTGCGTTGTGGATCGCTAACCCCAGATGCTGTCCCACGCCATGAAGAAAGGCGTAGTCGTCATCATCAAATCGGTACTCACGCCGATAGGCCACGACGACGATGCCGTTCACCGCCCCAGAACACATCAGAGGGACGCTCACCCCTGACATGATGCCCTCCTTCGTGGAGATCGCGCGGACATCGGGGTCGCTGAGCACGTTGCCGAATCGGACTGGCTGGCCGCTCCGGACGACTTCGGAAGCGATCACGTCTTCCGCGAGTTTGGCACGCTGGATGCGCTGCATGACCGCCGGGGAGAACCCGCGGGAACCGATGGCTGTGTGCTCCTCCTCGTCAGCGAACAGACGGCAAACAAGACTCGCGTCCGCCCCGGTCGCCGCGACGATCTGATCGAGCCCGCGCCCGACCGTGGTCGCCAGGTCAAGGTTCTCGGAGGTTGCCGCTGCCAGACGGTTGAGTGCCTCGATCTGCGCTGAGCGCTTCGCTGCACGCGCCTCGAAACGGGCGATCTGGCGGAAGACCGAAAGTGCAAAAAAGCCGGCGCCCGCGGTCACGAGAAGCAAGGTCACTACAAACCCGAGCGGGCTCCGCCAGAGGCTATCCGCCGTGCTTCGCTGGGCGAACTCCAGCAACATAATGAACGCAACCGGGGCCACGATCGTCGTCCAGCGCAGGCGGCGAAGCTCCGATGCAAGCTTCTGTTGCCGAGGCAGGGTGATTTCCATCGATTCCCTCCGCCCGACTCTAGCAGGGAGCCACGACCGAGGCGCTACCAGTTCTTGTGGGTTCAACTCTGTGCCCGAGCCCTAGGCTCGTCAGTATCACGACGTGGCTCCATCCGAGGCACGTGCCGCAAGGCCAGGAGAAGAACCAATGCGATCAGCCGTCTTGCGGTCCGCAGCGCGGATGGCAACTGTGATTGGCGTCGCCGCTCTTGCGGCGCTCGCCCGTCCAAGTGTCGTCCTGGCCCATGACGGGGAGGATAAGTCGCTTTCGCATGTGCTCCTCGATGTGGGTGTGTGGAGCCTCGGTGCGGTCGCAGTACTCGGACTGCTCGTCGCGGTCCTCTGGCTGAGGGCTCGGCGACGAGGACTCGACACGTGAGCACCGGTGAGGGTCTGATGGCTCCTCCCGCGCGGCAGCGACTCCCGCTGCTCGGACGCATGTCATCCACCGCGTGGATCTTCGTTGGCCTGGTCGGCGTCACGCTGTCCGCCTGGCTCGCCCTCGCATACCTCTTCAGCGGCATGGGCGGCGGGACGAGCGTTGTGGAAACCCAACGCGTCATCAAGTCGCTGTCTAGCACGACCGCGAAGCATGGCGCGCTCGAGTTCCGGGCGGTCGCAGTGACGCCGGACTACTTCCGTGTGACCGACCGAGGTGACGAACTCTTCGCCCTAGACCCGAAGAAGAATCTCGCGACGATGGTGGATTCGCCGGAATACTTCGACACCTTCAACAAGAGTTCGGCCGACCTCGGCGTCGACCCGGAGCGCTACCTCTCACTACTCGTCACCGTGGCCGTACACGAGGGTGATCTCCCCGCGACCGAGAGCTGGCTGGAGAGCATCGTCCTGAGGTCCGGAGACGTGGGCGTCGCGCCGCTGCCGGCGCATAAGGTTGCCTACCGCTCCGAACACCATGTGACGCTTGCCTTGCAGTTCCCTCGCAAAGACGAGAACGGTGTCGCACTGCTGAAGGAAGAAGGCCAACTGCGACTCGTCGCCCCCGGGTTCGCGCCCGACCAAGAGCCGCTGGCGGTCTCATGGCAATTGCCGCTCGCCGACACGTCCGACGCGGGGGCGATCGGGGCCGGCGCAACGATGGGGGGCATGCTCGCCGTCTTCGCGGGCCTGCTTGTCATCTTCTCCCCTTGCGCGGTGCACATGACGGCGTACTTCCTGCCGATGATTACAGGTCTCGGCATGAAGGAGGTCCTGGACCGGACTGACGACATCCGTTTTCGAGCGCGGCTCATGTCGCTTGCGCTCGCCTTTGTGGGAGGCTTTGTCGTCCTGTACACGCTCTTCGGGGTTGCGGCCGGGTTCGCCGGCCAATTCTTCTCGGACACGGCGCGACTTGCCCCCTACGTGACGCCGCTGCGCATCTTCGCCGGCACGGTCGTGATCTTCATGGCGATGCAGACGCTGGGCGTGTTCCGGCTGCCGTTTGTCTTGAACCTCGCGATACCGGGACGTCCGCATGCAGCAGGTGCGCGGGCTGGCTATTTCGCCGCGGTCGTGTCTGGGATGACTGTTTCGATGGGCTGCCTGACCTGTGTTGGTGGATCGCTACTCGCGGCGCTCCTCATCTACGCAGGCGCCTCGGGCTCGCCGATGACCGGTGGGCTGACGCTCTTCCTGTTCTCGTGCGGGATGAGCATCCCGTTCCTCGTTGCCGCGTTTGCCTTCCAGCGGGCGGTGCCGAAGTTCACGGGCGCGCGCCGGCTGCTGCGGTACTCCACGACCGCGGCGGCTGCACTCATGCTCGTGATGGGCTTGCTCATCATCAGCGGCAACGACTCAATTTTCGAGCGGCTCGTCCTCTAGACGAGCGCTCGGGGGACACGGGACATACGAGACGACGGGACCCTGGCAGCGGCGATGAATCGAGGCGATTCATCGCCGCTGCCAGGGTCCGCGCCAGAGATGAGGCTCTCGTGATTACGGGGTCGCAGATAGGTCTCTGAGGGAGTTGTTCCTCCTAAAGGCTCGCGCCAGGCGCGGCGCACCTCGTCCGGCTGGGAGTCGAAGTTCTCGGCGCCTGACCCATCTAGAGCGCGCGCGTTTCACTGCCGGGTAGATCGGGGTGGTACGCCGGGTCAGTGCGTGGTCGATAGCGACGATGCCACCAGCCGTATGCGACACCACCAACTGCGAGCAGGATCACGAGGACGAGTGGGAACTTGCTTCGCGACCGCTTCGGCGAGATCTGCGAAGCGAGCGAAACGGCAGAGGCGCCGTGGGCGGCACTCTTCTTTCCCTCCTCGATGGCGGGTTGAGCTTGCTCGCGTATGTCTTCGATGCCGTGCAGCACGGCCTCGGCTTGCTCGCGGAGTTCGCCGAGGCGATCTCGGGCTACGGGGAGCGCATCCCGCAAGGCCTCCCCGCCTTCGCGACCCAGATGCATCAGATGTTCGGCCTGACCCATGGCACGTTCACGGCGGCTTCTCGATCTCAGGAGCTTCATCACTCTGGCTCGCTTCTCTCGGGGTGCTTTGCAACGATCGTTTAGCCCGAGATCGACGCTACCACTCCGGAGCCGGTGAACCCGGTCGTATGGCTTACGGGCGCGCGGTGGATGTGGCGAATTCGTTGCGACAGGGCTCCACCTCTGCCCGTGCACGGGAGGTGTCGACCGGTTGCCCCAGACATCTATTCCGCGCAAGCGGACGTGTCCGGGCCTTCGGTGAGCAGGGGCGCCCGCCTCACTCGGCCGTTTCGGGATGCTCACCGCCGAGCCTCCTGCGCAGGGCGCCTAACCCACCAGCTTCTTGAAGATCGCGGCGCGCTTCTTTGGGTCGCGTTCGTCCACCGAGACACCGTGGAGCGTGTAGCCAGCGTCGCGCTGCTCCTCGATCCAGTCGATGGCGCCTTCGACCGGGCCGGCGTAGCCGAGCGCGTGCACGACGTCGTCGGGGACGGCGGCGTAGGCGGCGGCGGAGCCGTGCTCGCGCCAGGCGCGGCGCACCTCGTCGGCGACCTCGCCGAGGCCGAACGAGCGGTAGGCGTTGTAGTGCAGGTCGCCCATGCGGGCCATGTAGAAGGCGTTCTGCTGGCGGATGCCGTCGTAGGCGCGCTCCGGATTGTCGGTGACCGTCGCGCCCGCCGAGGCCTTGATCTCGATCGTCGAGGGGTCGCGCCCGGCGTCGCGGACGTATTGGTGGAACGTGCTCACCTCGTCGCGCCATTTCGAGCGCGTCGTGTGGCCGGGCAGCCAGCCGTCGGCGATCGCAGCGGTCTGCCGCACGGACTTCTCCGCGAACGAGCCGATGAAGATCGGGATGTGCTTCCTCGGTAACTCGTCCAGGTGGCGGAGCGTGAAGCCGCGGTCGAGGTTGAAGATCCTGCCGTGGTAGTGGAGCGGCTCCCCGGCGAGGAGCATGTTGATGATCTCGACGTACTCCTTAATGCGCGTCATCGGCTTGTCGAAGGGGATGCCGTGGAAGTCCTCGATCACCTGGGGCCCGGAGGTGCCGATGCCGATGATCATCCGGCCGTTGGTCAGCGCGTCGAGCGAGGAGAACTGCTGCGCGACGAGGCCGGGGGTCCGCGAAAACACGTTGATGATCGCGGTGCCGATGCGGATGCGGTTCGTCTCGTAGCCGAGGATGGCCATCGTGGTGACCGCGTCGCGGCCCCAGGCTTCCGCGACCATCAGGTGGTCGACGCCGGAGTCGTCGGCGACCTTCGCCTGCTCGATAGCGTCGCTCATGCTGAACGCGCCCTGCCAGTTGAGCCCGATCCCGATCTTCCGCATCGCCGTCACCCTCCCCACCGCAGCCACCGAACGTGGGGTGGCGTGCCGCGCATGCTAGCGGACAGGCACACGAATCCGCGCGCCGGTCCCCCGGAGGAGGAGTCGGACCGCCGGCGGTAAACGAAGGGCGCCGCGCTCACGCGCGACGCTCTCGTTGGCTGGCGGCGAGAGGTCGCTAGTAGGCGGCCTCGAGCGTCGCGATGGCTTCCTTGGTCTGGCGCTCCTCGTCCCGGAGGCCGGCGTTGGAGTTGAAGACCTTCACGGTGTCCTTGGCGATCGCCGGGATGTCCTCCTTGGACACGTTCAACTCGCGGATGCGGGTGGGCATGTCGTGCTGCTTGTAGATGTGCTCGATCTCATTGGCAATGGCCTGCTGCGTCTCCTCGGGCGTCTTGCCGGGCTTGAGGCTCAGCGCCTCGGCGATCTGCTTCAGCGCCTCGGCCGATGGCGTCTTCGAGCGGCGGATGACCGTCGGCCGCAGCGCCGAGCCGGCGTCCTGTTGCCAGATGTGCGCGTAGCGGATGTGCAGCGCCGTGGCCAGGCCGTAGTCGTTGTCGAAGATCTCGCCGACGCGCATGTGCGCGCCGCGCTGCGAGTCGTCCGCGGAGCGGTTGCCGAGGAACGCCGCGGAGAAGAGGTCGAGCCGCCAGTCGATGGTGTCCGGGCTCTCCAGCATGCGGTGGTACGCGCGCTTGTGGAGCAGGTTGATCTGGTTGTGGTCGGCTTCCTCGACCGGGTTCATCGCGCCTCGGGCGGCGCCCAGTGCGGCGCTGATGTACCCGTTCACGCAGAACGCGCGCATCATCGAGAACGGCGTCGCCATGATCGCCTCGTGGTCCCAGATCAGCGACATCGGCCGGGTCTTCGGGTCGAAATACTCCAGCCGCGTCTGGTCGGGGAGGTGCGGGCTCGCGACACCCTGGCCTGCGCGGTTCATGGCTCCCGTGGGCGTGGTGACGATGTTGATCGTCGGCAGCTTCGGGGCGTTGAGCCGCGGGCTAAACGCGGGCTTGCCCTCGGGGTACTGCGTCGCCAGCGCCGCGTGGTCACCGGTCTCACAGAGGTAGATGTTGATCACGCGCACCGCGACCACGATCGTGCCGGCGCCGAGCGAGATCAGCAGGTCAGCGCCGGCCTTGCGGGCGGCCTCGGTCGCCTTCACGACGTCCTCGTACGGCGCCTCCATCGGGATCTGGTCGAAGTAGCCGGCGTACAGCGGGCCGAGCGCCTTCTCAATGCGCTCGACGCTGTTGGTCTTGCTCTTGATCGACGGCGAGCAGAAGACGAACGCGCGCTTCGCCCCAGCCCGGATCACCTCTTCCTTGAGGCGGTTCTCAATCGCTTCCGAGCCGACGTGGAGCCGGCAGTCGTAGGTCCGCGAGGACCACTCGTAGAAGTTCGAGAAGTCAGGCATCTCATCTCTTTCTGCAGGAGGGCCGTTCCTGGTTGGCCCTCAGTCACCGCCGGGAGGATAGAACAATCGTGATGGCGTGTGCGGCCGAGAACGAGGTAATCCGGCCGAAATCTGCCTTTCGACGCCCGATCCCGGCTCACGGCGAGGATGCGAAGCCTCGGCGGTACCGCTCGGAACACTGACAACGGTGTCCCACGATCATCTGCACACAGCGAGGGGAGCCCGATGGGCTCCCCTCTCAGCCGAAATCGGCTGTCGTCGGCGGGACTAGGCGGCCTTGACGCGAGACTCGTCGATCTTGTGCTCGCCGAGCTTGTCTTTCGTGAAGATGAGGCGGACATCGCCGCCGGCATAGCCGGAGGCGCAGCAGTCAGTCTCCAGCCAGTAATCCGGTTGGCCCATCGCGTTTACTTTGAAGTAGCCGCCGCGGACCTCTTTGACCTGGCCGATCTTGTCGTTGTCGGCCGTGTAGACGTCAGTGCCTGGTAAGATGTTGCTCATCATCGATCCCCTTCGTCACGCGCTCACGTCGTTAGGTCAGTACCAACCCCGGCCTCGGCTGCCGATGCCGGCGATCGCCGAGACGAGCAGTACCACCAGCAAGACCACGAGCAGGTTGGATGTTAGTGCCCACGCTCCGCCTCCGAAGAGGAGGAGGAGCAGCAGGACGAGTAGTAGTAGACCCATACCCTTCTCCGTTCTTCCTGCGCTATCCGCGCCTAACTGGCCCGACGCGCCCGGTAGTCGTCGTCTTCGATGGTGGTTGCCCAGTCGTCGACCTCACGGTCGATCTCATCTTTGGCGCGCCCGTAGTGCTTCTGGAGCGCCCCGACGAGCTGATCCTTCTTGCCGCCGATCTGGTCGATCTCGCCGTCAGTGAGGTCGCCCCACTTCTCGCGGACCTTGCCTTTGAGTTGTGTCCAGTTGCCTTCTATTCGGTCCCAATTCATGTGCACCGTCCTTCCCTCCCGGGCTCTACGTCAGTGACGCAGAGCCCGGACCGGGGCTAGTTGACGTGTACGTCTTCGTGGACGTCGTGGTGCCCGAACGGCGCGAAGCTCGTCCAGAACAGCATCGAGAGCAATGCTCCGACGACGCCGACGATGAGCAGGATGATGCCCACCGTGTAGAGGCTCACGCCCGACACGTCCACATTGACCGCAAACGCCAGGATGGCGCCCACCGCAATGAGGAACAGGCTGAATCCGAGTGCTGGCATCTCGTCCTCCTTTCGACCGCCTTTAGGATGCGATGGAGGAAGGCCGGTTGAAGTAACGACAAGGTGTCTTCGCGTCGCAAGGTTGTGGTGGAACGGCCTGGTACGGACAAAACAAGCCAATCTGCGATAAAGCTGACACGCCAACGGATCCGCTGTTCGCAGGTCTGCAAGAAGCCTTGAGCCAGAGGGTGGCGGACGGTACGGAAGGAGACCGACCTTGCGACTCTTCGTCGCCCTCGAGGTCCCCGAGCCCTGGCGCGAGGCCGCCCGCGCGGCCGTCGAGGCGCTGCCGGTCGAGGTACGCACGTGGCTGCGGCCCGAGCGGCCGGAGCGGCTGCACGTCACGCTGTGGTTCATCGGCGAGTACCCGGAGGCGGGCGTGGCGAGGCTTCGGACGGTGCTCGACGAGTACGTCGGCAGTGTCGACCTCGTGATGGAGTTGCGGGCGGCGGGCACGTTCGGGGGCTCCGTGGTGTGGCTCGGCGTACAGAGCGAGGACCTCGACGGCCTCGTTGGGAGGGTGGAGCAGGCAATGGCGACGGCGGGTGTGGCGCCGCGGGACGAGGCGTTCACCGGCCACATGACGATTGCCCGCGCGCGTCGCAGGCTCGACGCGCGGCAGCGTCGGGAACTCGCCGCGGCGTTGCGTTCGCTGCCCGCGCCGCCTCGATCCCCCGTGCGTGTGCGTTCCGCCACCCTGTTCGAGTCGACGCAGGAGCGCGGGGTGTCGATCTATCGCGCGCTGCACCGGACGGGCAGTTAGCCGGTGACCTTCCTCTACCTACGCACCTTCGTCATTCCTCACACGCAATGATGGCGGATCATCTTGAACAGGGATCGTAGCCTCGTAAGTACCGGGGACGGAGGCGTCGACCGTGAGTGATGGTGGCTCGCAGGCCGGCGCGGGGGGCGACGTCCGAGCATCAACTCCAGAGGGAGCATGCCCCATGTCCGAATCGGGCGACCTTCACATTTTCCACGTACTGCTCGGGATGAGCCTCTACCACGACCTGGGGGGGCCGCTCTCGGTGCACACCGACGACCAGGACGGGCAGGCACAGGTCACGTTCACCATCGGTGACCCGTCGCGGCTGAGTTCGATCATCGCGGACGTGATCGCGGCCACGCCTGACCGCCCCTGGACGCTCAACCTCTGAGTCGCGGGCGCACTCACCGAGGAACGTGGACCGTCGTCGAGGGCGTGCCCGGACCGCCGGGAAACGCCTCGATGTGTCGTACGCTGGATCCATGCTGCGTTGCGCTCGCCGGGCGTTTCTCGCCCTCCCCGCCCTCCTCGTCACGCTGACCATCGCCTGCACCGCAGGCGGCTCCAGCGGGACGTCCACGCCCGCCGCCACCACCTCGACCGAGCCATCGAGGACCTCGAGCGCTGCCACTCCGGCGATCGAGGTGCCCACGACGACGACCGCCGCCACGACCGCAAGCCCGACCGCGACGGCTACCGCTGTCACGCCCACACCGAAGGCGACCGCGGCGCCCACACCTCAACCCACGCCTCCGCTCATCCCCCAACCGGGACAGGCGAGTATCCGCGCGAGCCGGCTCGCGATCCCCGCGCTCGGGATCGACGCGGTCGTGCAGGCGAGCCAGGTGGTCCTCGACACCTCGCCGACGACGCCGGGCTGCCCTCCGACGCCACCGGGACAGGAGACGTTCACGGTGCCGGAACAGGGCATCGCGACGCCGGTCGCGGCGATCGAGGGGCTGGAGAACAAGGCGTGGATTTTCGGCCACAGCCGGTGGCTGGGCGCGCCGGGCGTCTTCTACCGCCTGCAGGACATCAACGTGGGGGATGAGGTGTTCATCGACGGGGTCGACCGCACGACCGGAGAACGCCTCGCCGGTCGGCGCTTCGTCGTGGACGGGCTCTATCTCGCGGACATCGAGTCAGGCGGGAGGCTGGTGACCGCGGGGAGCGCAGCGGAGACACCGGCGAAGCCCGTCGTGATCCTCCAGACGAGCGTGCGCGAGGACGGCGCGGGCAAGCAGTGGATCCTCGACCGGCAGACCGTCATCGCGAAGTCCCGCAACCTCGTCGAGGGCGACCTCAATGACCCGTGCAAGTACCTTCTGCTCTTCGTCTTCGCGAAGGCCTCGTAACACGCAGGCAGTGTGCCTTGCGCTCGACTACTTCGAAGCCTGTATCGACTCCAGGGGGAGGCGCACCGTGATCACGCAGCCCTGCCCCTCGATGCTCTCCACCCCGATGGCTCCGTGATGTGCCTCGGCAATCCGCAACGCCCCGCTCAGGCCAAGGCCAGTGCCCGGGATATCTGAGACGTTCTCAGCGCGATAGAAGCGGTTAAAGACGAACGGGAGCGCCGCGGCCGGGACTCCGATCCCTTCGTCGCGGACGGCGATGACCGCCCAACGGATATCCTGCTCAGCCTCGACGTGCAGCGAGGCGGTGATCGTCCCGCCGTGCGGGCTGTACTTGATCGCGTTCCGCAGGATGTTGTCGAAGGCGTGCAGCAGCAGGCCGCGCTCGCCCAGCCCGACCAGCGCAGCCTCTTCCTTCACAACCACGAAGCGGTGCTGCACTGCGACCTGGCGGCAGTCTGCGATCGCCTCCTCGATGACCTCGGCAAAGTCGAGCGGGGAGAACTCCAGCGCCGGCACGGGCCGGGAGCGATCCGCGACCTCGAGGAATGCCGCGATCTCGCCGACGGCACGCGTGACCGCCTCGTCAGCGGCATGCATGTCCGCGGCCAGCCGTCCGAGCTCGATTGGACGGCCGCGGTCGATCCCTCGCAGGATGCGCTGCGAGAGCGCCTTCAGCACCGTCAGTGGGTTCAGCAGGTCATGCGCGAGTTGATCGATCTGCTCCTGCCGGAGCAGCACTGCGCGCTCCGCGCCGGACGGACCGGGCAACGCGATCGGGAATTGCTCGACCGCGGGGCCGCCCGCAGCCTCACCCAGGAGTATCGCGGCAACCTCTTGGTGCGGGCCGGACCGAGTGGATTGTTCGGTTGCCACGTTCGTGACTCCTTTCGGCACACGAACCATAATGAACTGGCAATCGTCACACGCGCGTCACACGTACACCCGCCCCGGGATGGATTTGCGATATCCGGCGTCAGAAGACTGAAGTCTGACGATGTTGTAAGCCCGCCGTCGGGCGGTGTTGGGTGCGGTGCTCCGCCCCAGGCGTCTCTCCGTCAGGATCTAGAGCGTGCGGCGCAACTCGACGACGACACCTTTGATCTCGACATCCAGAAGGGCGACTTCTTCATCGGCGTTGTCACTCCGCAACACGAGCTTGCCCTCTCGCGTCGCCAGACGTTTCACGATCCACGAGGAATTGTGCACGGCGACGACAATGCGGCCAGCCTCCAGTTCGACATCCTGGCTCACCATGAGCTTGTCCCCGTGGCGGATCGACGGCTCCATGCTGATCCCCAGGGCGGCGACCTCGAACGCGCGCGTGTCTTCCCCGGCGACCGCCGTCTGAGCCTGGCGGATCACCGACGACCTGTCGGGGAGCCTGGTCGTGGGGGTCGTGACGATCGCCTGCAACTCCGCCGTCGGCTCCTCATGCATCTCCGCGCGCAATGCAGCACGGAACCGCTCAAACGTCGAACGTGCGGCGGTGTAGTCGCCCTGAGCCTGCTGCACGCGGATGAGCGCCGCATGGCCCGACTCGCGGAACGGCTCAGCGGCGATCACCAGGCCAGCCGCCTGCGCAGCGGTGGCAAACCGGCCCACGGATGTCAACTTTTCCGCCAGCGCCTCGAGCGCACGCAGGCGGAGTTCATGCCACCGAGCAGCCTCGTCCGCGGCCCAGTCGTCGTACCAATCGGGCAGCAATTCGGAGGAGAGCGCCGCGATGGCCGCCTGGCTGAGGTCGGAATCCCCCGAGTCGACATCCACGATGAGCAGACGGTTCGCCAGCGCGCGCGAGTCTCGTAGGTCCAGTTCGACGCCCTCCGCGAGGCTGAGGTCGAGCACGTTCACGCGCAGAGCGTTGCGGGTCGCCTCATCGAGTCGCGAGAGCAGCGTCCGCAGGCTTGCCCGAGCATGTGCTTCGGGCGCTTCGGGCCACAGCGTCCCGGCCACGACCGACCGCGGCACCGTCCGATCTCGGACGCCCAGGAACGCGACCAGCCGCTGCGAACTCCCCTGCAACGCCAGCGGGATCGCATCCGCAGTCAGTTCGAACGCACCAAGCAGGGACAATCGAAACTCCTCAGCCGTCCCTGAAGGTGACCGCGGGATGTACATCGACCGCTCTGGGCGGGGGCTTCCGGCAGGAGATGGGGCCAAGCGTTCCTCAGTACTCTGACGCCTCGCGGCCTCCACATTCGACGCTGCGGCCTGCGCAGAGGGGGCCAGGACACGTGGGCATTGTACGCGACGGAGCGGTCGAGGCCGAGGCGAGGGGTACGGCAGAATACACTCGACTGCATGGACCAAGCACGCGTGCGCTGGTGGTCGGTGGCCGCGGGGGTGCTCCTCGCACTCACGGGCAGCGTGTGGGCGCTGCAGGGTGTGGGCGTGCTCGGCGGCAGCACAATGAGTGGTAACTCAACGTGGACCGTGATCGGCATCGCCGTCGCAGTCGCGGGCGCCCTGCTCGCCTGGCGTGGGGCCGCGCGCGGGCGATGAGGGCTGCGGCTCGCCTCGCCCTGCTCGCCGGCGCGGCCCTCGCGCCACTGGCAGCGTGCGGCGGGACGGCGTCAGCGCCTGACGCATCGTCTACCACGCACCGGCTCACACCCGACGAGGTGACACGACGGTTCACGGAGTGGGCCTGCCCGGGACGCCCGGAACTCGCGACTCCGCTGACGCGTCTCACGCCGCTCGCCGTCGACCCGGAGTCGCAGCCGCTTTCGCAGGGCGGCAGGTGGATCGTGTTCACCTCGGCGGGGTCGGTCGGATACCGCGAGTCGACCGGCGCGTTCGAGCCCTCCGAGCCGGCGGCTGCCTCGGTCCGCGCGCTCCAGGACAGCGCCGAGTGCCGGACTGCTCGCTAGCGCGCGGCTGTGGTGGCCTCGCGGATGGCGTCGCGGAGGAAGCGCAGGGCGTGCGTCGTGAACTCGACCATGTTGGCGCCACGGTCGGAGAGGCCGGTCTCAACGGTGGTCGTGCGCGACACGGGGCCGGCGACGCCGATGGTGGTGCGCCCGGCCTGCGCGACGCGAGCACTGGGCGGCCCAGCGATGCCTGACTCGGAGACGCACCAGGTGGTCCCGAGCCGCTCGCGCATCGACTCGGCGAGCGAAGCGATAATCTCGGTGGTGGTGCCTCGATAGTTCGCGTACTGCTCGGGGGACACGCCGGCGAGGCCCGTACGCGACTTGAGCGTGTACACCACGCCTCCGCCGACGTAGTACTTCGACGCCCCCGCGACCCAGAGCAGCGCCGCCGAGACCAACCCGCCGGTCGTCGCCTCCGCGACCGAGACCGTTTCGCCACGCTCGGTGAGCAACGCCGCGATCTCCTGCGCGATGCTCTCCTGTTCGGTGTTGAGGAACCCGACCATGGTGACGCTCCTTCGCGTGGGGCCGCCTCGTCCAGTGGTCCGGCCGGCTCGCGCGGAGAATAGCAGAGGACAACGTCACCACCACGGAGACAGGAAGGCGGGGCCATACGGCCCCGCCTTCGTCGAACTCCGCCTGGGGAGCGCCAGTCTAGGCGAGCCAGAGCGTGTCGAACTTCTTGTCGTTGTAAGGCAACACGTGTGCGACGAAGCCCTGCACCTGCTTGTAGGCCGCGGTCTGGCCCATCGACCAGTAGTACATGGTCTTGCCCAGCGCTGGGAGCGAGACCTTCTGCAGGTCCTTCACGAGCTCCTTGCGCTTCGCCGTGTCAAGTTCCACGGACTGCTTGAGGTACGCCGCCTCGATCTCCGGGGTGGAGAGCTCCGAGTAGTTGCGCGGCGCGCCCTTGATGTAGAACTCGGCCCAGATCGCATCCGGGTCGTCCAGTGCCACACCGTGCACCCACGGCAGCAGGTCGAAGTCACGCTTGTTCACCCGGTCGTACGCGGCCGCAGTCTCCGCCGGGTCCTGCTTGACCTTCCAGCCGAAGGCCTTCTGCAACTGGTCGCCGGTGAATAAGCAGATGTCTTCATAGAAGGCCTGGCGGACGAGCAACGTGACGTTCAGGCCTTCCTTCACGCCCGCCGCGTCCATCATCTTCTTCGCCTCGGCCACCGCGTTCGGGCCCTGCGGCTCGTAACCGGGAATCTTGCGGATGTCGGCCTCGGGCAGGGCCCAGTCGCCGCCCGGCAGCAGATAGCCGCCGATCACGGCCTCGCCTTTCGCCACGACCTTGATCGCGTCCTCGCGGATGATCGCGAGGTTCACCGCTCGACGGACACGTTCGTCGTTCCACGGCGCCTTCGAGGTGTTGTAGTTCAACACTGAGAAGCCCAGCGAGGAGCGGCGGTAATAGTTGGCCTTGTCGCCGATCGCCTTCTTCAGCGACTCGGACGAGCCAGCCGACAACCCTGCGATCTGCAACTGGCCCGCCTGCAGCGCGGAGTCACGCGAGGCCTCCTGCGGCATCAGGTAGATGTCGAGGCCGTCGAGGTAGGGGCGCCCCTTGACGTGGTAGTCCTTGTTGCGCTCCATCGTGATCTTGACGCCGCGCTCGTACTTCATGTCGCGGTACGGGCCGGTGCCGTTGGCCTTGTTCTTCCAGTTCGAACTTGTCGTTCGCGATGTCCTTCTGGGCGTAGATCGACATCCAGCCCTGGCCCACGATCGGCAGCATCGAGAGCGGCGACGAGGGCCGGGACATGTTCAGCTTCAGCGTGAGGTCGTCCGGCGTCTCCATGCTCTTGATGACCTTGAGCTGGTCACCGCGCGGCGGGGTCAGACCCTTTGGCGGTGTGATCTGCCGCTGGAGGGATTCCTTCACGTCGCCGGCGACGAACGGCGTGCCGTCGTGGAACTTCACGCCCGCCTTCAGCTTGAAGGTGTAGGTGAGGCCGTCCTTCGATACCTCCCAGGACTCGGCGAGCTCCGGGATGATGCTCGTCGGCTTCTCGTCGCCGTCCTTGTAGTCAAAACTGACCAGCGTGTTGAACATCGGCGCGGAGGGCAGGTTCGCTACCGTCGACGATTGGCCGTGCTGGTCGAAGGACGGCGGGTCACTCGCCTGCGCCCGCGCGATGCGTCCGCCCTGCTTCGGCTGAGCCGCGGCCTGTGCGGTGGCCGTCCCCCCGGCGGGCGCTCCCCCGGTGCTGGTCGCAGCGGGCTTCTCAGCGGCCTTATCGCCGCCGCCGCAGCCGAGGAGCGCGGCGCCGGACAGACCAGCCGCCCCGATCGCCGCCCCGCGGAGTGCGCCGCGTCTGGTCAGCCTGTGTGAAGCCAGTGAAGTCCAATAGTTATCCGCCACCAGCAAGTTCCTCCTTGGTAGACCTGTGGACGCGGATGCCACGAGGTACCACACCCGTGGTGCGCCTTACCTCTGGTACGAATATGGGTTGGGGCGGGATCTCCCCGGAGGCCAACTCTCGGTTGTTTCGGAGGAGGCAGTCGTTTGCCAAGCGCTCCGACTCGCCGTCAGTGGTGCTTCAGACGCCGCGTCCGGGACGCGCGAGCGGAGTGTCATCCCGATTCGCCCACTCGCCCATTGAGCCGTCATAGGTCCTCGCGCGGTCGTTCCCAAGCAGGGCGAGGACGAACTGGCCGAAGGCGCCGCGGATCCCGGCTTGGCAATAGGTGACCGTGTCGGCCTCGGGGTCGATGCCTGCTGCTAGCAACTCCGCACGGATCTCGTCGAGCGGCCGGAAGCGACGAGCTGGCGGCCCCTGCATGAGGCGCCTCCACTCGAGGTGATGTGCGCCCGGCACGTGTCCGGCGCGCTTGTTCCCTCGGCTGTTGGCGCCCGTCCACTCCTCCTCCGAGCGCGTGTCCCAGAGGGCCGGCGCGTCCCCGGCCACGAGTGCCGCGTTCAATTCTTCGAGAGAGATCGAGGCCTGCGAGTCGCGGGCGGTGAATGTCCCTGGCTGTGGACGAGGGGGCGCTGACGTCACGGGCCGACCCTCGTGCAACCACGCGTTGAACCCGCCGTCGACGACGCGCACATCGCGGTGCCCGTAGCGACGGAACACCCACCAGACCCGCGCTGCGTGCAGCGAGGCGTTGTCGTCATAGACGATGACCGGCGAGTCGTCCGATATCCCCCACGACCGCGCAAGCGCCTCGAACTCCGCCGGCGGCATGACCAGCAGCGGGTTCTCTCGCCCCTTGAGGTAGGGATGGGGGACGCCGACCGCGCCGGGGATATGGGCGCGCTGGTAGGCCAATGGCTCCCCGGCGTCGACAAGCGCGAAGTCAGGTTGTCCGATCCGGGAAGCCAGCCATTCAGTGCTGACGAGCAGCTCACTCCCCGTGTACATGGGACTCTCCTCGGCCTATTGGACGGGCAGACCGCGGCTGACGCGCTGGTGCGCCACGGCCACGGCGTGGAACGCGCGCTCGATGCTGCCCTCGCGGTCCGCGGGGTCGAGGAGCGGGTGGGCGAGGATCTCGCCGCAGCCGTCGTCGATCATTTGCGCGAAGCGAGCCGCGACTTGCTCTTCGGTGCCGGAGACGATGAGGTCGTCCAGCATCGCGTCGGAGTAGCCGGAGCCCGCATCCGGGAAACCAGCAGCATGGAACATCGCGAGGTAGAAGGGGACGCTGCCGTAGTTCCCCAGTTGCCGTCGGGCCAGAGCGCGGACCGCTTCGCGGTCCTCGGAGACCATCACGGGCACGTGCGCGATTAGCGGCGGCGCTGGCCGGCCCACGCGATCAGAGCCGCGCTCGATCGCCGGCAGCGCCTCGCGCACGAGGTACGAGGCAGGGCACATCCACGAGATCGCGCCGTCCGCCAGTTCGCCGCAGGTCTCGAACGACCGAGGGCGGAGTGCAGAGGCGAGCAACTCGACGGCGCGAGGGTTGCGGAATGTGGCGCGTGCGGTCACGTGCTTGCCCTCGAAGTCCACGCTGCCGGCCGTCGTCAGCGTGCGGATCACCGTGAGGTACTCGCGCAGTTGCGTGAGCGGCGCCTCCCAGTGCACGCCAAAGTTGCGCACCATCGTCGGCTCGTGCGACGGCCCGATCCCCAGGCGCAGCCGGCCCGGCGCAAGTTGCTCGAGTGCCTGCGCCTGCTGCGCGATGACGACCGGATGCCGCGGCCACGTCGGCACGATCGCCGTGCCCAGGCGGATTCGCTCAGTCGCGGTCAGGGCGGCGGCAAAGACGGTGAGCGGGTCGGCGCCACTCGCCCCGCCGATCGTGGTCCAGGCCACCGGTACGCCGGACATCTCGGCCTGCCGCACCTGCGTGACGAAATCGTGGGCGTCGAACGCCTGGATCGCGACCCCGACGGTTGCCGACATCGCACGCTCCTTGTCCTGCGCCTCTTGACGCCGCGTCCCGGTGCGCGGCGGCGCGCTGATGGTACCCGCGACCGCCGCACTTCGGCTGCCTAATCTGCCCGAACGGATGTGCGCCCGGAAGCCCCGCATTGCCCCGCGGGTAACACGTCTGTATTGTCAGGCGCGACAGGGCGAGCCCGGTACCCGTTGACGCGACCGGCGCAGGCGATCCCACATTCACCGTACGGAGAACAACCATGGACTGGAACGACAACCCGGTGCAGGCTGCCTTCCGCAAGGAAGCAAGCGACTTTATCGAACGAGAGCTGCCTGCCCGGTACCGCTCGGACCAGCTTGGCCCCGAAGCGTGGGGCGAGGACCGTCACTCTGACGACCCGCAGCGCCAGGAATACTCCAGGCAGTGGGTGCGCGCCCTGGTGGCGCGCGGCTGGATCGCGCCCGGCTGGCCGAAGGAATACGGCGGCGGCGGCCTGACCTCGATGGAGCAGTTCATCCTCAACCACGAACTGGCGAAGCACAACGCGCCGATGGTGGGCGGGCAGGAGATCTCTCAGATCGGGCCGGCGATCATCATCCACGGCAGCGACGACCTGAAGAAGGAACACCTCTCGCGCATCCTCACCGGCGAAACCAACTGGTGCCAGGGCTTCTCCGAGCCGGGCGCCGGGTCCGACCTCGCCTCGCTGACGACGCGTGCCGTGCGCGACGGCGACGAGTACGTGGTCAATGGCCAGAAGATCTGGACGTCGAACGCCCACCACGCCGAATGGATCGCGCTTCTCGTCCGCACAGACCCGGACGCACCGAAGCACCGGGGGATTTCGTTCCTGCTCGTCGACATGAAGACGCCCGGCGTCAGCGTCCGCCCGCTCGTGAACATGGCGTGGGACCACCACTTCAACGAGACGTTCTTCGAGGACGTCCGCGTCCCGGTCAAGAACCGCGTGGGCGAAGAGAACCGCGGCTGGTACGTCAGCGTGACGCTGATGGACTTCGAGCGCTCCCGCATCCGCCAGGCCGTGTCGGCGCGGCGGCACTTCACGGAGATCGCCGACTACCTCAAGACTGAGGACGGTCAGAAGAAGTCGCGGCACAAGGAACTGACGTCGTTGCGCCTGGAGATGGCCGACCGGTTCATCGAGACCGAGATCGCCTTCAACATGGCGCTGCGAGTCGTCTCCATGCAGGCCCGCGGCATCGTGCCGAACTACGAGGCCTCGATGCTGCAGCTCTCAATCTTCGAGACAAACCAGCGCACCGCCCGCTCTGAGGCACGGCTATATGGGATGTACTCGAATATCTGGAGCGGGCCGCTGGCGGCGCGCGACGGCGAGGGGATCCACGGTTACGTAAGTTCCGTGTCGTCGACGATCGCGGGCGGCAGCGCCGAGATCCAGCGAAACGTGATCGCCACCCGCGGGCTGGGCCTGCCTCGCGGCTAGCCCCCGTTTCCCGGCCGGCCGTGGCGGTGGGTGCGCCGGTGCGCCCCGTTGCCACGTGGTACGCCCGAGGTTGTACGCTGATCCCCGCGGGCGCGTCCGGAGCGCGTGCGCGCGGCGAGGGGGCCATCGGATGCCGCTGTACGAGTACTACTGCGAACACTGCAACGGCGTCTTTGAGTTGATCCGCCCCGCGCGCGAGGCCGCACGGCCTCAGCCCTGCCCCGAATGTGACAACGACGCGAAGCGCATCCTGAGCAAGGAATGGGCGGCCTTCATCTACCGCGACGGCCTGCCGCGCCGGTTGCCCGACCGCGGCAAGTACTGGCACATCTTCGAGGAGAAAGACGTACCGATGACCTCCTCCAACGTCGAGGTCCCGGAGGCGAACCCTCGCTACGTCAAGAAGGACGAGGCGGAGGCGGAGGCGCCGGAGGCAGACGAACTGGCGATCCACGCGGAGGTGACGGGCGCGGCGGACGCGCCGCACACCGGGGGTGGGTTCTTCAAGAGCCGCCCGCGAAGGACGCGCCCCGCCCGATAACCCCCGGCAGTCACGCCCCTCCTCCAGCGACCGTGCCTCCGCCGGCCGGGGCCGCGCGCGCTGGTATGCCTCACGGGCGGGGTGTATAACGTGCGCGGTAGGCGGCAGCGGCTCTGCCCGTCTGTACGAACACCCCTGGACCCCTAGCGTGTGGCAGATAAGGACGGAACTTCCATGGCCGATACCGTTTTGGTGGACAAGCCCTCCAAGGGCGTGCTCCTCCTCACGATGAACACCCCGGAGAACCTGAACGCCCTCAACGACGAGCTCATGACGCCGTTACTCGAGGAGTTGACCCGGTTCGAGTCCGACCGCGAGTTGCGCGCCGTCGTGATCACCGGTGCCGGCCGCGCCTTCTCCTCCGGCGCAAACGTCAAGGGCTTCGCCCGCAGCATCCAGGAGCGCGAGCAGAAGCCGGAAGAGCACAAGCCGTCCGCGTGGGAACAGATGGACCCGATCTACTGGGCCCGCGAGACGCGCAACTACGGCACTGGCCCTTCGATCGTGTCGCAACTGCACAACATGCAGAAGCCGTCGTTCGCAGCGGTGAACGGGCACGCGTACGGCCTCGGCTGCGGGATCGCGCTGTCCGCTGACTTCCGCGTCGCGTGCCCTTCATCGCGCTTCAACGAGGCGTTCATCCGCAACGGCCTCGTGCCGGCGGACGGCTCGGCCTGGCAGTTGCCCAAGCTGGTCGGCATGTCCAACGCGATGTGGATGCAGATGTCCGGACTGGCGATCGAAGGCGAAGAAGCGTTCCGCATCGGGCTCGCCAACTGGTTCGTCCCGGACGAGCAGTTGATGGAGTTCACGCTGGAGAAGGCCGCGCTGCTGGCGCGTGGCCCCGTCTACGCGATGGGGATCGTGAAGCAGTTGATCCACCAGGGCTACCAGCACGACCTGTCGCAGCACCTGCCGCTCGCCTCGCGCGCGCAGGGCCTGACGCGTAACACCTTCGACCACAAGGAAGGCGTCCAGGCCTTCGTCGAGAAGCGCCAGGCGAACTACCGCGGCGAGTAAGGCAAACCTCGCGCGCCGATACCGCGCAAGGGACGGTCGCCGAGACTAAGTCAGCCGGCTGTCGAGGACTCTCGACGGCCGGCTTTTTTTGACGCCCACCGCGTACCGGCATGCGAGCCCGCTGCGCAGCGCCGACGGTCCCCTGAGCCAAAGAGCTGATCCCTATGCAGCAGTCACGACAAAAGGAGTCCCGCCTCTCGGCGGGACTCCTCAATGACGCTGCGGGCGTCAGGCGCGCTAGGCGCCTCGGAGCCGCGGGTCGAAGATGTCGCGGAGCGCGTCCCCGAACAGGTTGAACCCGAAGACACCGAGGCTGATCGCGATGCCGGGGAAGATCGCAAGGTACGGCGCGCTGCGGACGTATTGCTGCGCCGCGCCGCTCAGCATTGTGCCCCAGGACGGGTTCGGCGGCGGCGTGCCCAAGCCGAGGAAGCTCAGGGACGCCTCGGCCAGGATGGCCGTACCGAACCCAGCCGTGCCGAGGACGATCAACGGAGCGAGGATGTTCGGGAAGACGTGCCGCGAAACGATCAGCGGACCCGGTGCGCCGAGCGACCGCGCCGCCTCGATGTACGGCAGGCTCTTCACCCCGAGCGTGGACGCGCGCGTGACACGAGCGATACGCGGGATGCCGACGATGCCCACCGCAATCGTCGTCTGCACGATTCCCTTGCCCAGTACGGAGACGATGGCGAGCGCAAGAATGATCGTCGGGAACGCGAACATCGCATCCACGATGCGCTGGATGGCGAAGTCGATCCACTTCCCGCCATAGGCGCTGATCATCCCAGCCGGGGCGCCGACGCCGACGCTGATGCCGACGGAGATGAACCCCACCCAGAGCGAGATCCGCGCGCCGTAGACGATCCGGCTGAAGAGGTCGCGGCCGAGGTCATCCGTCCCGAGCAGGTGGCCCTTTCCGGGCCGCTGTAGCACCTCGTCCGAGGACATCCGGAACGGGTCGTGGGTGGCGATCAACGGAGACGCCTTGCCCTGACTTGAACCAACCGGCAGCGTGTCCAGGCCCGCGCCGAGCGCGATCAGGCTGAACACCGTGAGCATGATCGCCGCGCCGGCACCCAGCGGGTTCCGCCGGGCGAGCCGCACGGTCTTCTGCCACCGTGTCCGCTCTGGACGCCCTCCCAGGCTCACATGCTCTGCAGCAATTGTCGCCATCTGTTTCTCCTCCGCCTCGGGAATGTCCGAATGAAACCCTCGCCTGGGACGCGTGTTACTCGAGCCGGATCCGCGGGTCCAGGACGCCATACGCCAGGTCGATCACCAGGTTGGTCACCGCGAACATCACCGCGAAGATGAAGGTGAGCGTCTGGACCACCGGGTAGTCGCGATGGTTGATCGCGTCCACCATGAACCGCCCCACGCCGGGCAGGTTCCACAACGTCTCGATGATCACCGTGCCGCCGATGATGTTGGCCAGGCCGATGCCAATCACGGTGATGACAGGAAGCATCGAGTTCCGCAGCGCGTGCTTGATCACGACGTTGCGGTCGCGCACGCCCTTCGCCCGGGCGGTGCGGATGTAGTCCTCACGCATCACTTCAAGCAGGCTGGAGCGCATCATGCGGGCGACCAGCGCGGACTGGATGTACCCCAGCGAAAGCGCGGCCCAGATTAACTGCTGGAAGTTCACCACCGGGTCCTTCGTCAGCGGGACGTAGCCGAGGGGCGGAGTCCAGCCGAACCAGGTGACGAGCGCGAGGATGATGAGCACGCTCACCCAGAAGCTCGGGATCGAGAGGCCCCCGAGGACGAACACGCGAGACGCGTAGTCCATCCATGTGCCACGCTTGACCGCTGCGATGATCCCCATCGGGATCGAGATCATGAGGGACGTGACCGTCGTCATGATCCCCAGTTCGACCGTCAGCGGAAGCCGCCGGGCCAGTTCCCCGAAGACGGGCTGGCCGCTCCAGAGGGACGGGCCAACATCCAGCTTCAGCATGCCCAGCATCCAGTCCGCCCACTGCACGACAAGGGGCTGGTTCAGCCCAAGCTTCTCCTGCAAATCGGCGACTTCCTGAGCCGTCGGCTGGCCCTGTCCGTCCGGCCCGATGAGGATCAGCGTGGCGACGTCACCCGGAAGGACGCGCATCAGCCAGAAGATGATCCACGACACGAGCAGCAGCGTCGGGACAACTGAAGCCAACCGCCTGGCCACGTATTTCACAAGACTTACCCCTCCGGAACTGCGCGCCCACCCTCAGCGCGGCTGTATACTACTACGCACGCAATATGACGCGCGGATTGGTGGCCCGATTAGTCGGGCGTCCATGGATTTATTTTCCCGTACCGCCGGTACGCAGGACGGGTGCAGAAATGACCTCGGTCCGGACGCCGTCACCAGGCTCCGCAAGTACGACCGTGGCGCCACTTGCCGGGATACGCGTCCTCGACCTGACGCGAGGCATTGCCGGTCCCTTCGCGGCCAAGATTATGGCCGTGATGGGCGCCGACGTCATCAAGGTCGAGCCGCCGGGCGGCGACGTTGCGCGGAGGCAGCCGCCGTTTCTCGGCGACGACCCTCACGTCGAGAAGAGCGGCCTGTACCTCTACCTCAACACGAACAAGCGCGGCGTCACGCTCGATCTGGAGCAGCCGTCGGCGCGCGCGATCTTACGTCGCCTATATGCGTGGGCCGACCTCGTCTTCGAGGATGCAGCGCCGGGCTGGCTGGCGGACCGCGATCTCGGTTATGCCGCGCTTGAGCGCGTCAACCCGCGCGCGGTCTTGGTCTCAGTTACCCCGTTCGGCCAGTACGGGCCGTACCGGGACTACGAGGCCACTGACCTCGTGGCGCTGGCGCTGGGCGGATTACTGTATATCAGCGGAGAACCGGCCCGTGAGCCGTTGAAACTCGGCGGGCACCCGTCCGAGTACTTCGCGGGACTTGCCGCCTTCTCGGGGGGGATGATCGCCCTCCATCACCGTGACGCCGCCGGCGAGGGACAGCACGTCGATGTCGCGCAGGTGGAGGGGATCGCCACGGCGCAGGGGTACTCCAGCCTCGGGCACGGCTACATCCACGAGGACCGCAGGCGGATGAACGCCTTCGCCCCGATGTTCCGGGCGAAGGATGGTTTCGTGGGCGCGATGTTCCGCCAGGACAACTGGGCGGACTTCTGCCAGATGATGGGCCGCCCCGACCTCGTCGCCGACCCACGCTTCGTCGACCAGAACGCGCGCCGCGATCACACAGAGGAACTCAATGCGATCGTGGGCGAGTGGATGGCCGAACAGCCGAAGGAAGACGTCTACCACGCGGGGCAGTTGAAGCGCATGCCGATGGGGTATATCTGTGACCCGGCGGACCTGCTCGCCTCCGAGCAATACCGGGTGCACGAGTACTTCACGACACTCGACCACCCGGTGACCGGCCCACTGCAATACCCCGGGATGCCGATGCGTTGGGGCGACGACCACTGGGACCTGCGCCGCGCGCCGCTCCTCGGCGAACACAACCGCGAGGTCTTCTGCGGAATGCTCGGCTACACCTCCGAGGAACTCGTGCTGCTGCGAAGCACCGGGACGATCTGATGCAATCACCTGCCTGCCGGGCGCGGTGCCACGAGGAGCGAGAGCGATGACCCGCATGGCACTCGAAGGCCTCCGCATCCTGGACGTCACGCACGTGTGGGCGGGCCCGATGTGCACTCGCCTCCTCGGGGACATGGGCGCAGACGTCATCAAGGTGGAGTCCGCGCGCCGTACGGACACCGGGCGCGGCGAGGCGAACCCCCGAGGTGGCCCCGGTTCGACATACCCGGACGGGATCCCGGGCGAGCGGCCGTGGAACCGCGCGGCGCACGTGAACGAGCGCAACCGCAGCAAGCGCGACATCTGCCTGGACCTCACTCACCCGCGCGGCATTGAGGCGTTCAAGCGCCTGGTCGCGAACTGCGACGTGGTGGTGGAGAGTTTCCGCAGCGGCGTCATGGCCCGTTTCGGCCTCGGCTATCGCGACCTCGTCAAGGTGAAGCCCGACATCATCATGGTGAGCCTCTCGAGCCAGGGGTCGACCGGACCGGAGAGTTCCTACGGCTCCTTCGGTGCGACGCTGGAACAGACGGCCGGGCTCGCTTCCGTGACGGGCTACCTCGGCGGCGACCCCACGACTTCCGGCACGTTCTTTCCGGACCCGGTGGTCGCCGTGATGTCGGTGGGGCTGATCCTCGCCGCCGTCCGCCAGCGCCAGACGACCGGCCGCGGCACATACGTCGACCTCTCGCAGCGCGAGGCCACCACCTCGATCATCGGCGAGGCGATCATGGACTACACGATGAATGGCCGCGCGATGGGCCCGATCGGCAACCGCGACCGCGTCTTCGCGCCTCAGGGGATCTACCCCTGCACTGGGGACGACATGTGGATCGTGATCTCGGTGCGCTCGGACGCTGAATGGGCTGCGCTCGCCAACGTCATCGGCCAGCCCGGCCTCGCCGAAGACGCTCGGTTTGCCGACGTGGTCGCGCGGCGCGCACACCACGACGACGCGGACGCGATCATCGGGGCCTGGACGGCCACGCGCGATGCGTTCGCGGTAATGGCAGCGTTGCAAGCGGTGCACGTGCCGGCCGGCGTCGCCGAGCAGGGCGCGCACCTGCTCGAAGACCCGCATCTGAACGCGCGCGGGTTCTGGGAGACCGTCACCCATCCCGAGGCGGGCACGGCGCCGTTCCTCAGCCGTCCTTTCCAGTTCTCGAAGACCCCAGGCGCCACGCGCCGCCATGCGCCGCTCCTCGGCGAACACACCGAGGAGGTCCTGCGCGAGGTCGGCGGCATGAGCGACGCCGAGATCGCCGAGCTCGCGGCACTGGGCATAACCGAGAACAACCCGCGCGCCGTGGTTGCATCGCCAGACTAGACCCAACGCTTTCGGGGCCGAGCACCGAGAAGGGGAGCGCGTTGGCGCTCCCCTTCCTCTTCATGAGCTGTTTGCGACAGGCTAGCCGCGAGGCAGGCCCAGGCCGCGCGTCGCGATGATGTTGCGCTGCACCTCGGAGGTACCACCGCGGATCGTCGCCGGGACCGAGCGGATGTAGTCATCCGCGAACGAGACCGCGACGTGGTCACCCTCGTTGCGCTCCTGCCACAGGTTCGCATAGAGCCCGAACATCTTCGTGCCCGTACGCGCCAGCGACTGCGACAACTCGGAGTTGAAGAGCTTCGAGGTAGACGCCTCGTAGTTCGGCAACTGGCCGGCATTGTGCATCGAGATCACGCGGAACGAGAATTGGTACATGACCTCGCTCTGGATGTAGCAGTCCGCGAGCGCGTGCCGGCGGACCTCTCCGCCCGCCTGGCCGAGCGTCGAGCGCGCCTGGCCGTCCGGCGTCGAGAGGTGCTGCAGCAGGCCCTCGATCGTCTTGCGCGCGGAGACCGCGCCACCGATGTTGGAGCGCTCGTAGTCCAGCAGCGTCATGCCAACGTACCAGCCGCGGTTCTCCTCGCCGAGCACGTGATCCACCGGCACACGGACGTCCTCGAAGAACGTCTCATTGAAGTAGTGGTGGTTGCCCATGTCGGTCAGCGGCCGGACCGTCAGCCCGGGCGTCTTGATGTCGTCGATCACGATGAACGTGATCCCGCGGTGTTTGGGCGCGTTCGGGTCCGTGCGGACCATCGCGAAGATCGCGTCGGCGAGGTGCGCGGCGGACGTCCAGATCTTCTGCCCGTTGACGACGTACACGTCGCCGTCGCGCACGGCTTTCGTGGTCAGGGACGCGAGGTCGGACCCGGCGCCCGGCTCGGAAAAGCCCTGCGCCCACGCCGTCTCACCGTTGAGGATGGCGGGGAGGTACTTCTCCTTTTGATCCGGCCGGCCGTGGATGATCATCGCGGGGCCGAGGAGCCCGACGCCGGAACCGCCGACGCCAGGGGCGCCCGCAAGCGCCATCTCCTGGTTCAGGACGAACTGCTCCATAGGCTTCAGGCCCCCGCCGCCGTATTCCTTCGGCCAGTGCGGGGCGACCCAGCCCTTCTCGCGCAGCGCAGCGGCCCACTCCGACGCCGCCTGGCGCACGGCTGGGTCCGAAGACTTCCGGTCGTTCTCCCACTGCCGTTCGCCCTGGTGAATCTCCTGGGCGAGGACCTGATAGCGCTTCGGCATCTTCGCCCGGATGTGCTCTTTCACCTGAGTCCGGAAAGCTGCCTGTTCTGGCGTATCGTTCCAGTCCAACCTGAACCTCTTTCGTCGGCCGTGGACGGCCTTCGCTGCACTAGGGGCGATAATACACGCAATCGCACGCCTGATCGGCGGCCCTAGTGCGCGTCCCTCGCGACGATCTGCAGGAGCAACCCGCCGGCCTGCGCGGGGTGCACAAAGACCTGCCCCTTCACCGGGTTTCCCTCGCCGGGGTCGCCGATGAGCCGTACGCCCTGCTTGCGCAGCCGCGCGACGGTCCCGTCCAAGTCGTCCACGCGCACCGCCACGAGGTGGACGCCCTGCCCCGTGTTTTGGATCTTGCGGGCGACAGGCCCCGTCTCGTCCGTCGGCGAGACCAGTTCCAGCATGGTCTTGTCGGGCATGTCGAAATGCGCGTTGTCGAAACCGGGCGCCTTGCCGCGGCGCGACACGGGGACGCCGAGGATCGCCTCGTACTGCTTGATCCCGGCTTCGAGATCGCTCACTGCGATCACGACGTGGTCAACACCCTCAAACATCGTTCCCCCACCCTTTCGTGATGCGGCAATTGACGCGCCATGCGGCGCGCTAGCCGTTCCCCACGCCAACCACTTGTTGCGTCACCAGCGCACGAATCTCGTCGTCCGACAGCCCGTGCTCACGCAGCACATCCACCGTGTCGCCGCCGACCATCGGCGCCGGGCCCTGGATGCGCACCGGTGTCTCCGACATCAAGGCCACCGGACCCACGACCTTCTGCGGGCCCGACAGCGGATGCACGAGTTCGGTCATCATGCCCAGGGCGACGACCTGCGGGTCCTCGGACATTTCCTCGGGGAAATTAACCGGGGAACAAGGGACGCCTGCGGCCTCGAAGTCCTTCACCCACTCGTCGAGCGAACGTGTGAGCATCAGTGCGCAGATGCGTTCCCAGTGCGCCTCGCCGGCGGCGATGTTCGCCGGGTCCATCGCGTCGAAGTCGGGCATGTCGCTGCGGTCGTCGGTGATCCCCATCACGCGGCGGGCGGCGTTCCGGGTGGCGGGCGTCAGCGCGCCCAACACGATGAACTGTCCGTCGCCCGTCTGGTAGCCGCCGTAGTACCCCTTTAGCGCGGCACGCTGGCCCCGGCCGCGTGACCGCGCCTCCAGCAACTCCGTGTACGGGGCGCGGCTGGCCCGGAGCCGGCGGATCTCTTCCACCATCGGGTCGCGCCCGGCCGCGTCGCTGACGGGCTCGCGCATGACGGAGGTGTCCTGGATTGCGAGCGCCGCCCGCAGCAGCGATGTCTCGATCTTCTGGCCCACGCCGGTGCGTTCGCGGTTCACGAGCGCCGCGTTGATCGCGGCGGCCGCGGAGAACCCGGCGCAGTAGTCGGCCACGGAACTGCTCGTGATCCCCAGCGGAAGGCCGTTCGGGTCGACCTTTGCCTCACCGACCATCAGGCCGGAGTAGGCCACGCCCACGATGTCCGTCCCCGCGCGGTTCTTCAGCGGGCCGCCATCGCCAAACCCCGTGATCTGGCAGTAGATCAGTCGCGGGTTGTACTTCCGCAACGTCTCGTAGTCGATCCCGAGGCGCTCCGGCACGCCGACGCGGTAGTTGACCGTGACGACGTCGAAGTCCGGCAGCAGCCGGTAGATCACCTCGCGTCCCTGCGGCGTGGAGAGGTCCACGGCCAGCGACCGCTTCCCGCGGTTCAGCGACTGGAAGCGCTTGCCCAGCCCCGGGATGATGGCGCCCATGTTGCGGTGCGGGTCACCGCCCAGCGCCTCCACCTTCACCACCTCGGCGCCCAGGTCCGAGAGGATGCAGCCGCAGAACGGCGCAGCCACGATCACCGAGAACTCGAGGACCCGGAACCCTCGGAGCGGCCCGTCGGACATCCTGTCCCCTTTCTGGCCTCTCGTCAGCACGCCCCCGAAGCGGGGGCGTGCTCTTCAAACTCACAGGGAGCGAGTCGAGAACTACTCGATCGTTTCGATCAGGTTCGCGATCTGCTTCCGGTGGTAGCGAGGCTCACCGAGTGCGGCGTACAGCGAGCGGGACTGGCGCGTGTAGAGCGTCAGGCCGTACGAACGCATGATGCCGGTGCCCGCGTGGACCTCGTGCGAGTAGTCGCACGCCTTGCGGTACCCCTCGCTTGCCAGCGTCTTCGCGAGGTGCACTCCGACGCGGGCATCCTGGCCCGTGTCGAGCTTCCAGAGCACCTCGTTGGTGGTCCAGCGCGCGGCGTCCAGGTGGTTGACTAGCTGGACGATGTGGTTCTGCACGAACTGGAACCGGCCGATCGGGCGGCCGAACTGCACGCGGTCGCGGCTGTACTGGACGGCCATGTCACATACGGCCTGCGCGCCGCCGACCTTGTAGGCGCAGAGGATCGGCGTGGCGTACATGATCGCCCGGTCCAGGGCGGCCTTGACGCCGTTCACCTTGCCGAGCAGGTTGGCCTTCGGCACCTTCACGTTGTTGAAGGTGACTTCGCTCTCCGACGTGGTGAAGCCGTCGAGCTTGCGCCGCGTGACGCCCGGCGCCTTCGCGTCGACCATCAGGAGGCTGATGTCGTCCGCACCGTCACCGGTGCGGACAGCCGTGATCACCCAGTCCGCGACGTGGCCGTCGTACACGAAGAGCTTCGTGCCGTTGAGGACGTAGTCGCTGCCGGACTCGGTCGGGCGCAGGCGGACGCCCGCGGGGCCCCACTGGTAGTCCGGCTCCGTCATCGCGAACGCAGCGACGATGTCGCCCGCAGCGATCGACGGCAGGAACTGCTTCTTCTGCTCTTCGCTGCCGGCCTGCAGGATGATCTGGCCGCAGAGGATGCCGGAACTGAACATCGGCCCCGGGACCGGGCCCTTGCCCAGGGCCTCGTAGACCGCTGCCGTCGTGGAGAAGTCGCTACCGCCACCGCCGTACTGCTCCGGGATCATCATCCCGACCCAGCCGAGTTCAGAAGCCGTGCGCCAGATCTCGTCCGAGTAGCCGCGTTCGGTCTGCTGCAACTCGATCAACTTGTCGCGGTTGGCGTCCCGCGCGATGAAGTCCTCGACCGTCTTCTGCAGCATCCGCTGCGTCTCGTTGAGAGAGAGATCCATACTCAATAACCCCCGTAGTCTCGGCCTCTTGCTGCGTGCGCGGTCGGTTTACTCGACGGTCTTGCCGGCGGCCTCCGCCTCGTCGCGGCCGAGGCCCATACGACGCGCCATCAGCACCTTCTGCACGTCGGCCGTGCCGCCTGGGTGCAGCGAGGTGATCGCCCCACGGTGGTAGGCGTCCAGCGCCCCCTTGGAGAAGTCAAAGTTGCCGCCATTGATGAGCGACGACGGCCCGAAGAGCTCCTGAAGGTTGGTGGTGATGTCCAGGCCCGTGAGCTTCCGGTAGTACGACGACTGCGAGCCCTCGTACGACATCTTCTGGTGCGTGCGGTTCATCCAGTAGTTGCGCAGGCCGAAGAGCCGCGAGACCTCCGTCAGGACGAAGATGTCGGCCAGGCGGTCGCGCGCCTCGGGGTCCTGGATCAAGGGACGGCCGCCACGCTTCTCGGCCTTCGCCCACTCGACAGCGCGCTCGAACCATTTGTTGCGGCCGATCGAGCCGCCGCCGCCGTGCTCCAACTCCAGGTGCGTGCTCGCCACCTGCCAGCCGTTGTTCGCGCCGCCGACGAGGTTCCGAGCGGGGACGCGCGCGTCCTCGAAGTAAACG